>NZ_CFIDRX010000015.1:0-43767 GCF_984433645.1 Marisediminitalea sp. | reverse complement strand
ATCATCGGAACTTACCTAAGCTGGGCACCATTAATATTTGTTTGTTTCAATTGTCAGATCAGCACCCGATTGTCAGCGAGACGTTGGGCAATTTTATTATTCACCGTCTGCGGGCACAGCAATAAGCAGAAACCTGATACAGCGTGCAAAAGAACTGGCTGTTTTTACGCCTGACGGCCAGCTTTCTCAGCAAAGTAACTTCGATAGAGTGAACACACTGCCCGAATCCAATGTTGCAAGGGCAGCCATTGACTAACTTTATCGGAGCAAAAAATGAAACAAACAACATTGAAAGAGTTGAATACCGAGGCATTACACCAGGTTCAGGGCGGTTTGATCAGCCTGCCAGGCTTTCCTTACAGCCCAAAACCCATGCCTGCGCCAATTGAGCCACTGAAGCTGCCAACGCCATAGGCATCGTGACACACACCGGGTATTCGATTATGAATACCCGGCTGTCGCCCCGGTTAAGAAAAGGTGGCGCTTATACCGACTGAAGCGGGACCAACTTGCCCAACGGATCTTCCAGTGAAGACGGCGGCTCAGTAAAATACACTGGGCCATTGTGGGTCATATACAGGCAGTCTTCCAACCTGACGCCAAACTCTCCCGGAATATAAATACCCGGCTCATTAGAAAAACACATACCTGCGTTTAGTGGCGTGCTCTCGCCGCGAACGAAATTCACACTTTCATGCCCTTCCATACCAATACCGTGTCCGGTGCGATGCGACAACCCCGGTAAAGCATAATCAGGGCCGTATCCTTCGGTAAGGTAATAGGCACGCACTGCGTCGTCCACACTGCCTGCCGGTGCACCGACCTTCGCGGCGGCCAAGGCTACGCGTTGCCCTTCGCGCACCATGTTCCACACCTTTTGTTGCTTCGCATTTGGTTTGCCAAACACAAAGGTACGGCTAATGTCGGCCTGATAACCTTGTACCGCACAACCACAGTCCATCAGCACCACCGAGCCATTACTTATTACCTGCGACTGTTTGGTACCATGTGGATAAGCACTCGCTTCGTTAAACAGTGCCAGGCTCCAGGGGCGTTCGCCGCCCAAGGCTGACATAGCCCTGTTCATCAGGCTCTTCACCTCGCCCTGTGACATGCCTTCCTGCAGTTGGCTATACACAAATGCATAGGCTTTTAAAGTAATCGCATTGGCCCGATGCATTAATGCAAGTTCGTGATTTGTTTTATACATGCGGCAACCGCGCGTAACGGGCTCAGCGCTGACTGCAACCAGCTTGGAATTTGCTTCTGTAATGCCTTGGCTAACAAAAAAGCGAACACTGTGTTCAAACCCTACACGGCCTGCACGAATTCCCCGATCTTTTAAAATAGCCACTACCTGTGCAAACGGGCTTTCATGCTCCTGCCATACGCGCACGTCTTCCCCAACCTGCAAAGACTCACGAATACTGGGCTCTTCAAAGAACGGACACACTACGGCCACGTCACCTTTTCTGGGTATCACGACGGCTGTCAGTCGCTCGCTGCGCCACCATTGAATGCCCGAGAAATACACCATGGCCGCGCCGGGTTCCAGCACAATAGCGTCGATATCCTGCTTTGCCATAATCGCCTGTGCATTGGCGATCCTCGCCAGTCGCTCCTCGCGACTTATGGGAGAGATATCATCCACCATGGACGTCAGGCTTTCCAAACCTGACTTAGCAGAAGTTGGTGAGTTTGCCGACACTGTTGTGGCAAATAATCCGGCTGTCGCCAGGCCGCTGAACTTTATAAAGTCTCTTTTATTCATGTTAAAACCGATGTGAAAAAGTAGATTGTGACGGGATCACGTGCAATGCACGCTGCCGCCCGTTGAAATACCAAACGCCGCTGGCATCAAAAAAGGCATCTTCCTCCAGCATGATACGAACGCTTTTACCCCAGGCTTCCAGTTCAACCGCGTTGTTCAACTCAATGCTGTAAGCACTGTTTATGTGTAATGGGTAATCGCCGTCACCCGGCACGCCGCCTTGTTTGTCCCACATACCAAGCGTAGTGCCGGCCGCATGTCCGTGTAACCCCAACGGATGGGTATAAATTGTAGGTTGAAGCCCTTCGGCTTTGGCCTCAGACAAACTCATGGCCAGTACCTCATTACCCGTTCTGCCTGCCACAAAATTGCCGGTAAAAATATCCTGCAGTCGATTCGCTTTATTCAGCGCATCGGTTAAATACGCCGGCGGTTTGCGTTCGCCAGGTCTCAACACATAAGCGTGTTGCTGTGTATCCGTGTTCAGACCCATATAGGTAATACCGAAATCCACATGCAGTAAATCGCCCGGAATAACCGTTTGTATGCCATATCCGGCAGTAAAGCTGCTTTCGTGATTGAAGGCTTTTTCGTCGCTGCGCTGAATAGACACCGACGGATGAAACCAGGTATCCAGCTTGAGCGACGCCACCTTCTCACGGAACCACCATACAAGGTCATCCGTTGTGGTTACGCCCGGTGTAACCACCTTCTCAGAAAAACCTTCGGCAATGATAGCGTGAGCCACTGCCACCATGGATTTCATTAATTCAACTTCTTCAGGCATGCGCGTTTCCAGCCAGCCAACGGCTAAGGGCTCTGAAGACACAACGCGTTTTTGGTATTTCTCTGACAGCGAGTCCATGAGTTTGCGGTGCTCAGTGAGGGTAATACCATCGGCATGCGCCCAAATAGCCGACTGATTAATAGCAATCTGCTTTGGGTCGTGTTTAGCAACAAATGCGCTTAATGCCTGCCATTGGTCGGGTTGGGCTTTTTTGTCCCAGGCGCGCTCGAATAAATCTCCGACTTTGTACGGTGCGATTGCATAGGTACCTATACTGTTGTCACTCTCGCGGGTGATCACCAGCATGGTAGTGCGCCTGGCGGTTTCCAGCCAGGTCGCCGGCAGCAAGGTTTTGATCACCGGATCTTCATTGTATTCACGGCTGATCAAAATCCACATATCGATCTTGGTGCGCTGCATGAGGTCGGGCAGTAACTGTTTTACCCGTTTCGACAATATATCGTCATAAAGCGCCGCCCTTTCTCTGAGCGGCAGAAGGGTGTTGTAGGGTGTGTCCAATGCCGCCGTTCTGGCGGGCGTGGCAAGCGCACTGCAGGTTGTAAGCAGCAGTGCACCGAACAAACAGGCTAGCTTTTTCATTCTTGTCAGTACCTTGGTCAAACAGACCAAACTACTCTAAGCCGTTACTTTCGCCTGCGCAATGGCACTGGTCTTATGAAATACCTTACCAGCCCATGGCCTGAGTAATGAATTTTTGTTTAATACCTGGAATGGCATCTGCTGTGCGCATACCCACGCCGCGGATCAGTTTTTTCAATGGGTTGTCGCCACCAAATAGCTGCTTGAAGCCTTCCATCGCGGCAATCATTTTTACCGCTTCCGCTTTGCGGGCGCGCTCGAACGGCCGCAAATGACGCGCTAAATAGAAGGGCTTTTCATCACATACTAACTGCTGAATACTGTCTGCCAGGGCAAAGGCATCCTGTAGTCCCAGGTTCGCGCCCTGTCCGGCCAAGGGGTGAATGGTGTGCGCTGCGTCACCAATAATCACCAGCCCGTCGCTAAGCCATTGACGGGCGTAGCGCATGGTTAACGGGAAGTGCATTCGTGCACTTTCCACTGTGATATGCCCTACCTCGCCATTCATGGCAATCTGCAGCCCTTTGGCAAACTCCGCATTGTCCTGCGCTAGCAATGACTGTGCTGTTTCACTGGTTTGCGACCACACAATTGAGCACAGATTCGGGTCTCGTAACGGCAACAGTGCCAACGGTCCACTTGGCGTGAATACCTGTCTCGCGACTTTTTCATGGGGTAATTCAGTGCGCACCGTCGCCACAATGGCGGTGTGGCCGTAATCCTTAAATGTAAGCGGGAAATTCCCATGCTGACGAATGGCTGAATTCGCGCCATCTGCGCCAACCACCAAGCGACAAGACACCACGTCATCGTTATTCAGCATTAACATGGTTTCGGACTTCCCGGCCAGTACTTTGTCGATGCGAACTGACGGCAGCAGAGTCACGTTTTGCTGTGTTTTCACCACCTCAGACAACGCATTCACTAAAGCCTGATTTTCAACAATATGGCCAAGGCTTGGAGCGCCTAAGTCATCGCAATTAAAGGCAATGCGGCCAAAGCTGTCATGATCCCACACTTGCATGTGCGTGTACGGGCTTAGTCGGTTTTCCGGCAGCGCCTGCCAAACCGCAAGTTCGCTCAATGCCTGCTGATTGGCCGCATTGATGGCTGACACCCGCAGTTCCGGTTCATCTGACAGCGGCTTATGAATCGGTGACGTATCTATGACCACAACAGAAACCGGCGCATCTTTAAGCGCTCTGGCTAACGCCAGTCCCACCATGCCAGCGCCTACAATTGCAATATCTGCCTGATACATACGTTTAATCCTGCTCTAATTCTGAAACGGGCGCGTGGCGGGTCCGAATCCCGTCGTTTGTCGCACGAATTGCCCGGCCATTGCGACACAATATTCCATGGCCAGTAATCCCAGATTACGACCAACGACCATGGGCCAGAAATGATTTGAAAACACGGTCACCAGACCGTCGGTTAATCCAATAGTGGCGGCTTTGTCTGCCTGACGTTGTTGCCGGTAGCCATTTAGTACCGCAAAGGCGCCGGGATCCGGCTGCGATTTCAATGCGCTCACCAGGTCCATTACGTCGCGCAGGCCCAGATTAAAACCTTGCCCGGCAATAGGGTGCAGTGCCTGCGCGCCATTGCCTACCACCACAGTGCGGTGGCGCACGCAGTCATCGGTTTGTTGTAACGACAACGGATAAGCATAACGCTCACCCACTTTCACAATGTGCCCGTGTCGAAATCCAATGGCTTGCTGTAACTGCGTTGCAAACTCTCCCTCTTCCCACTCACAGGCCTGCTGTGCGTCATAATGAGGTAACGTCCATACCACAGAAAAGCCGGAACCTGAGTCGTCTCCGGCCGCGCCGGTTGCAAACGGCAGCAACGCCAACGGACCGTGCTCGGTGAACCGTTCATGCGCCCAGTTATTGTGCGGCTGACTCATCTGGATATTGGTAATAATGGCTGTTTGCCCGTAGTCCCGCTGCGTGCGGCTGAATCCCAGGTTAGCGGATACCGGGCTTCGCCCTCCGTCGGCCAGCACCAGCAATTTTGTACTGATTTGCTCACCGTTACTCAGGGTTACTGCCACAGACTTATTCATTTGCGTAGCATCGGTAACCGTGACGTTGTCGATTAAATGAAACCGCGGTTGTGGTTTGGGCAACAGTTGCGTGCCCAACGCCTGGATACTGACTACCCGTCCGAAACTGTCCAACTGATGTTCATGGGCATGTAAATGCGTTTTGCCCAGAAAGCCCTTGTCTGACACCACAATATGCTCAATGGGTGTAGACGGACACATAGGGGTATTGAGATTCACGCCCATGTCAAATAACGCGTCAACAGTACGTTTGGCTAACGCGATCACACGGGCATCAAATCCGGGTGTAGACAAGCTGTCCTGCTGTAACGCGTTGGCGTCAACCAGCGTTACGGTCAGGTCCGTCGACTGAAGAAGTCCGGTTGCCAGTGTGCAGCCAACTGCACCACCACCAACAATAAGGATGTCTGTTGTATCCACCGGTTGTTATTGCTCCATCAGGGCTTCAATGTCTTGAATGGTTTTCGGTACACCGTTGGTGAGCACCTCGTTACCGGTTGCGGTGATCACCAGGTTATCTTCAATGCGTATGCCGGTGCCGCGAAACGATTCTGCTATGTCAGGCTCATTAGGGACATACAATCCCGGTTCAACCGTAATGACCATACCTGGTTCGAGCGGCCGCGGGCTTCCCTGTTGGGTATACTCTCCGACATCATGCACATCTAACCCGAGGTAATGCCCGAGTCCGTGCATAAAGAACCGTCGCCAGCTTTTATTTTCCAGCGCGTCTTCAACTGATTCTTTGAGTAACCCCAATTCGCACAACCCGGTTGTGAGTACTCTCACCACATTTTCAGTAACGCCGGGTAAGGTTGCGCCAGGCACCAACTGGTCAATGGCTAGCTCCTGAGCATCCAGAACCAGTTGATAGAGTGCTGCCTGAGCTTTACTGAATCGACCATTTACCGGAAACGTTCGGGTAATATCCGCAGCATACCCGTTATATTCTGCTCCGGCATCGATCAGGATCAATCTTCCGTCTGCAATGGCATCCTGATTCTCGGTGTAATGCAAAATACAGGCATTTTCTCCACCGCCTACGATGGTGCCATACGCAGGGTACCGCGCACCGGCCATCGCGAACTCGTGATGAATTTCAGCTTCAAGCTGATATTCGAAACACCCCGGGTGAGCAAACGTCATGGCCCGGCAATGAGCGCGTGCTGAAATATCCGCGGCGGTGCGCATGACGGCAATCTCATCACTGGATTTCAGCAACCGCATCTCGTGTATTAACGGCCTGCAATCTACCAGTGTTGCTGGTGCTTTATTTTGTTTAGGGGTGTTGCGAAGCGTTGATAACGCATCAAATATCGCGTCATCTGCCTGAGGATATTCGCCCTGAGGAAAATACAGGTTGTCGTGCTCGGCTAACCACTCTGTTAACACGTCAGCCAGCGATTCAGTGTCATACGCTTCGTCATATCCCAATTCGCAGACAGCCTGCTCCGGCCCCAGTCGACGACCATGCCAAATCTCCATGGTGGGATCTTTCGGCAGGCACACCAGCGCCCGATAGTCGCCGTCAAACCGGCTGTGGTTAGACAACAACAACCAGGCCTGAGGCTCGTTAAATCCGGTTAAGTACCAGAAGTCGCTGTGTTGCCGAAAACCAAATTCGGTGTCTCTGCTGCGGGTCTGCAAATCAGCCCCGGGAATAACACACACGCTGTTTTCAAGGAGTTTTGCCAACAGACGGGTCTGGCGCTGCCGGTATTGCTTGAGGGTAATCATGTGCTGAGCGCCCTAGTGCACCGACGGGGTATCTTGCTGATCGTCCAGTAACGACTGCCCCAACTCGTTAAAGCAAAGCAAAGACGAAATTTTCACGTATTCGATAACTTCAAACAGCGCCTGTTCAGACTCTTCGTCATCGTTCATGGGCTCTTCCATGCGGGCGATATCGGAAAAGTCTTCCAATACTTCACGCACGTCGTCGGAGCAATTGCTGAGTTTTTGCTGGTACAACCCAAACCCCGCCATAAATCCTTGTACCCAGTTGATCAACGCCAGTCCACGATCGTTAATCGGGCTGCTATCGTCGGGCAGCAGTAGCACTAGACCAAACTGACCATCAACGAGTTGCTGACAGGTTTGATTAAATAAATTCTGTAAGCATTCTGCCACCGGCTTATCCAGTGTCTGGCCCTGATTCATGGTGTCCTGCAACACCTCAAGCCATTGCTGCTCACTTAATGACATACCGCCGCACAACATGCCACACATCATGCCGTGGATCTCGGCACCGTCTACTACCATGTCGTGATTGGTCAAACACTGAGTGACCGAATCGAAATCTGCTGTTTTATTCACGCAAAGAATGTCCTGATAATTTTCACAAGATACTACCAAAACCACCGAATTATTGCCAAAATTGCGTGGTGTACAAGTCAGCCAAGGCATTTCCTAACCATTTGGTCAGGTTTTTTACTTTTAGGGGCTGGCAGTTGTGCGTTGTTTACACTATGATCAGGCGCTGAGTGCCATTTTCAGCACTCTTGCAAGGATTCACTTGCAACCCAACGAAGAGGGCGTACACTATGCGCCCTTTCACGACGCATACAACAATGTTTCCTGGGGTGTTTGCCAGTCTATTCATGTCCCTGGCCGATGCTTTAAACCAAGGAAGTTGACATACAGCTATTGTGCAGGCTCGGCGCGTATCGAGAAGCCTACGGTTGTAGAGATGCTTCCGCCCTGAACTTTTCGGTTCACGGG
This sequence comes from Marisediminitalea sp., assembly GCF_984433645.1. NCBI lineage: Bacteria > Pseudomonadati > Pseudomonadota > Gammaproteobacteria > Alteromonadales > Alteromonadaceae > Marisediminitalea > Marisediminitalea sp. Next base: position 35,817 of record NZ_CFIDRX010000015.1, on the reverse strand, counting down.
CGAATAATAGACAGCGGCACTCTGGGAAGCGCCATTTATCGACGGATACAATAATGGCAATAATAAACTTTGGTTCGATAAATATTGATCATGTTTATCAGGTAGACCACTTCGTAGCGCCCGGTGAAACACTCGCCTCAAAAGGCTACCAGCAACTGTTAGGTGGCAAAGGCGCGAATCAATCTATAGCGCTCGCGGCCGCAGGCGCTGAAGTCCGCCACGTAGGTAAAATTAATCAGGCCGATGTCAGCTTCAAACAAACGCTGATCAAGCACGAAATTGACTGTCAGTACCTGCAATGCACCGAGACACCATCGGGCCACGCCATTATTCAGGTTACGCCATCGGGTGAAAATGCCATTGTGCTTTTCGGCGGTGCCAATCAGGAAATCAACGATAAAGACGTCATGCGCGCATTGGACAAAACCAAGAGCGCCGACTGGGTACTCACGCAAAATGAAACCAGTTGCCTGGAAGAAACCTTGCGTCAGGCACACGACAAGCACCTGAAAGTCGCCTTCAACCCGGCGCCAATGAGCGAGTCGGTGAAATCCTTGCCTTTTGAGTGTATCGACCTGCTAATCGTTAACGAAGTTGAAGCCGCCGCGCTGTCGGGTCAACAATCACTCGACGACATCGTTACGCATTTCAAAACTCACTGGTCACACGCTGAAGTTATTATTACGCTGGGCAAAGCCGGTGTCATGATGCTGAGAAAGCACGACACCCTGCAGGTCGACGCCTTTGTGGTAGATGCAGTAGATACCACCGCAGCTGGCGACACCTTTATTGGTTATTTCCTGGCAGCGTACAGCAAACACGCTGATGCCAAACAGGCGTTAAAGCGCGCTTGTGCAGCATCTGCAATCTCCGTTACACGCGAAGGCGCAGCACAGTCCATCCCAAAACGAGAAGAAGTGGACCGCTTTTTGGCGAAGCACGGCAGCTAACGAAAACAGAATTTAGGAACCCCTATTCATGACCCACAAAATAATTATCGACACAGATCCGGGCATCGATGATGCAATGGCTATCTTTTTTGCTTTCCAGTCTCCTGATATTGAAGTACTGGGGCTAACGACCGTTTACGGCAATATTCCGGTTAGCATGGCAGCCCGCAATGCACTTACGTTATGCGACGTAGCCGGGCGCCAGGACATTCCGGTAACGGAAGGCGTTGGCATGCCATGGGTGGGACCTGAATCGGGTTATGCCCACTTTGTTCACGGCGATGATGGTTTTGGTAACATTGGTTTTCCGCCTTCAACCCGCGACGTCGATCCGCGCAGTTCAGCCGAATTTATTGTAGAGATGGCGCGCAAGCACCCGGGTGAAATTACGCTGGTCGCCATTGGCCCGCTAGGCAACATCGCGTTAGCACTGCGTCTTGAGCCAAATCTGCCTAAGCTGGTTAAAGGCTTGAGTATTATGGGCGGTGCCGCCTTTGTACCGGGTAACGTGACCCCGGTTGCAGAAGCAAACATCTGGAACGACGCACACGCGGCAGACATCGTATTCTCAGCAGACTGGGAAGTAAAAATGTTTGGTTTGGACGTAACCCTGTTCGCACCCACCGACCCGAAATTTGTGGACGTGCTGGCCGATAAAAACCCCACCATGGGCGGTTTTGTGCAAAAAGCAGCACAATTTTACATTGAGTTTTATTCTCAGGGTCGCGACGAAAAAGTTTGTTATTTCCATGACGCCTTCCCTCTGGCGCACCTGGTACAACCGGATTTGTTCGAATTTACCCAGGGTAACATTCGCGTTTCAACCGACGACCTGAACCGCGGACAAACCATTGTCGCCCCGTTTGGCACTACAGCCAGCCCGCTGTGGACGGAAGCCAAAACCGTTCAAGCAGCCACAGGCGTCGACCACGAGCGTTTGTTCCAGCTGTTCGTTGATACCTACGCCCTGTAATCAATACGCGCTGTGAGTACATTCTCACAGCGCACTCACTTATCGCCCTGTTTCACTATGTCAGAGCCATCGGTAACCAGCAGACAATCACTGCGCAAGTCACTGCGGCAAGCACGTCGCGCACTTTCAGCTGATGCACAGCAACTGGCGGCACAGGCGTTACAGCAGCAATTAAGCGAATATCTGCCATCCCATACAAAGCAACTCGCCGGCTACCTGGCCAGTGACGGCGAAATTAGTCTGTTGCCCACGCTGTCGTGGTGCCATCAACGAGGCATCCTTACTTCACTGCCGGTTATCCACCCGTTTACTGGTAAGCATTTGCTGTTTCAACACTTTACCCACGACACGGCAATGACCCGCAACCGGTTTAATATTGAAGAGCCCGCGCTTGATAGCACTGCGATCATTGAATTAACCGCACATGACTGCTTACTTATGCCGTTAGTGGGCTTTGATGCAAAGGGTAATCGACTTGGCATGGGTGGCGGCTTTTACGACCGCACACTCGCACCATTGCAGCAGCTGCGCGATGGCACACCCAGACCTCTGCTTATTGGCGTTGCCCATGACTGCCAGCAGGTGCCGGTCCTGCCCATTGAGCCCTGGGATATTCCGCTGGACGTGATCATTACCCCCACACAATGCATCGAACTATAAAAAAATCACAATAGTTGTTTAATGATCCTGCAGTTTCGCTAAAATAACGCCTCATTTTCAGGCGGGAACCACTATGGATCAAAATGCGAAGAAGCAGGCCGTAGGCCGTGCAGCCCTAAAATACGTTGAACCAGACACCATCATTGGCGTGGGAACAGGCTCAACAGTCAATCATTTTATCGACGCGCTGGCCGACATTAAACACACCATTACCGGTGCAGTATCCAGTTCTGTTGCCTCAACAGAGCGGTTAAAAGCACTGGGTATTGAAGTGTTCGACTTAAACAGCGTTAACAGCCTGTCGATTTATGTAGACGGTGCCGACGAGGTAACCGAGCACAAGCATATGATCAAAGGCGGTGGTGCAGCGCTGACACAGGAAAAAATTGTGTCTGCGGTAGCCAAAACATTCGTGTGTATTGTCGATGACAGCAAAGAAGTCGGTGTATTGGGCGACTTCCCGCTGCCGGTTGAAGTGATCCCCATGGCCCGCTCTTACGTGGCTCGCGAACTGGTGAAACTGGGCGGCGATCCGGTTTACCGTGAAGGTGTGGTAACCGACAACGGCAACGTGATCCTGGATGTGCACAACCTATCTATTGTGAACCCAAGAGAAATGGAAAAGACCATTAACAATATTGCGGGTGTGGTCACAAACGGGATTTTTGCCCTGCGTGGCGCAGACGTTGTGTTAGTTGCCACCAACGAGGGTGTGGTAACGCGTTAAGCATTCACTATTTAGCCGGGGCCGGCAGTCAATTGCCGGCCTATAAGTTAAATAAATGCATATTATTCCAAACTGAACTATACAAACCGCTTTCACCGCTGGAACAGTTTGTGTTATTTTAACCATATAGACGTCCAGATGTCTCTTAACCCCTGACTGAGAAGCGATGTAATGAGCAAATATTCACTTTCTAAAGACAAGATCCGTATCCTTTTGCTGGAAGGCGTGCACAAAAGTGCCGTTGAAACCCTTGAGGCAAATGGTTACACCAATATTGAATACCTGAAAACGTCTTTGCCTGAAGACGAACTGATTGAGAAAATCAAAGATGTTCACTTTATCGGTATTCGCTCGCGCACGCACATCAGCGAAAAAGTGGTTGAGGCTGCCAGTAAACTGGTTGCGATTGGCTGTTTCTGTATTGGTACCAACCAGGTGGATTTGTCTGCCACTAAAGCACGCGGTATCCCGGTATTTAACGCGCCTTTCTCGAACACGCGTTCAGTAGCTGAGCTGGTATTAGGCCAGTTAATTCTGTTGTTACGTCGCGTACCAGAAAAGAACGCGCTGGCACACCGCGGCGGTTGGGACAAGTCTGCTGTAGGCTCTTACGAAGCGCGTGGTAAAACACTGGGAATTATCGGCTATGGCCACATTGGTACACAGTTGTCGATTCTGGCTGAGCACCTGGGCATGAAAGTCCGTTTCTACGACATCGAAGACAAGCTGGTGTTGGGTAATTCAGAACAAATCAAGACCATGGACGAGCTACTGGCGATGTCTGACGTGGTGTCACTTCACGTTCCGGAAACGCCACAAACCAAGAACATGATTGGCAAAGCACAGTTTGCCGCTATGAAGCCTGGCGCTATCTTCATTAACGCTTCTCGCGGTACTGTTGTTGATATCGATGCATTGGCTGCGGCAATGGCTTCTGGTCACTTAGGTGGTGCGGCGATTGACGTATTCCCGGTAGAGCCTAAGTCAAACAACGAAGAATTCGTGTCACCGCTGCGTGAATTCGACAATGTGATCCTGACTCCACACGTTGGCGGCAGCACACAGGAAGCGCAGCAAAATATCGGTATTGAAGTTGCGGGTAAACTGGCTAAGTACAGTGACAACGGCTCTACCCTGTCTGCGGTTAACTTCCCGGAAGTATCTCTGCCAGAGCACGTTGGCCGTTCTCGCCTGTTACACGTTCACGAAAACCGCCCGGGTGTGTTAACCCAAATCAACCAGGCGTTTGCAGAAAAAGGCATCAACATCGAAGCCCAGTACCTGCAAACCAGTGCCGATATTGGTTACGTGGTTATTGACGTGGAAGCAGACAAAGCCGACGACGCATTGGCTGAGCTGACAGCTATCAGCGGCACCATCAAGACCCGCGTTCTGCACTAAGGCGTCATTCTCTGAATAACAGGCGCTGTAAAGCGCCTGTAAAAAATCCCCGCTGCGTTGCCGCAGCGGGGATTTTTTTATCTGTTCGCAACGAGCGTATATTTCGCTCTGAGTCGTTCTTCTTAGAAGAAGTTGTAAACCAGGGTAACAGCCGTTTCAGTATCCAGGTTTTCAACACCCGGGTTAACGTCGCTGTTGTGGTCAAGGCGCAGTGACACCTTCATCGACAATGAACCACTGATAGTGGCCGTCAAAGCAGACTCTGCACGTGATTTTGTGTTCTCAGAACCCACTTCCGTACTCACGGTTTGAGTGAATTTAGCCGTGTCAGAGATAAACCATTTGTAAGCCAGTGAACCACGAACAATGAAGCTACTGGTGTCTTCGCCGGTTTGAGTTTCAGAGAACGAGTAACCCGGACCAATGCTGTATTCAAACGCAGATTTATCTGTTTTCCATACTTTTTGTGACCAACCGCCAGCGATTGTCGCCTGGTAGTCGAAGTTGCTCAGACGGTCATCTTCATATGAAGAAAACACGAACAAACGGTGATCAGGATTTTCTAACTTGTAGTTACCCTGAGCAGAGGCGAAAAACTTTTGTGCAGAGGTACGTTCTACTTCTACGCCATCTACCGGAACGGTTTCTTTTTTATATAAACCTTCCAACGCGTAATCGTTTGACCAGTTTTCGAATTCCTGCTGCGCAGTAATACCGGCAGTCATTGAAGATGTTTCGGTGTTACCCGTAGTCACAATGAGGCCGAACTCGCCGTCCATTGTAAAAGGCTTGGTTTCATCCTGAGCAACTGCAGATGTAGCAACACCCGCAATAGCAGCGGCAAGTAATAGTTTTTTCATGGGATTTCCTAAATTGACTCAATTCCTGGCAGGCCAGACTGAAAACAGGCCTAGAACGCGCTATGTTAAAGCAAACTAACGCAAAATCAATTAATCAATTTGATAATATTCAGAAAAATCTATATACCACAGCAACTGAGGTTTCTGTATTCAACGCCGTATTGCTATCGGTGGGATTGCTGTTGTGCTGCATAATAAAAGACAGCTTTAGTGCCAGTGACTCAAACAGGTTTGCCGACAACGAGGTTTCTGTTCTGGATTTGATATTGTCTTCTCCGGCTTCGGTACTCACAAACTGTCTGAGCTTCGCGCCGGTCGGCCAGATATAGTGGTATTCGGCAGATGCCCTGACAATAAAACCGTGAATATTCTCGGCCTTCTCCCCAGATTCAAGTTTAGCCAGACTGTAACCCGGTCCAACAGAAAATCGAAAATCGCTGATTTCGTTACGCCAGACCAATTGTGACCAACCACCAGCAATAGACGAGCGGTAATCATAACCATTGAAGCGATCGTCTTCGTAGTCGCCATACACAAACAATCGCTGGTTTTCGACTTTAAGCTTATAGTCAGACTGTACATAGGTATACAGGCGCTGAGCAGTCGTTTTTTTTACCCTGCCTTCTTCGCCATCGACTTCTGATTGCTTGTAAAGGAACTCTACCCAATACTGATTGGCAAAAACATTGGTCTCGTGCTCAGATTTGAGGCTACTTTTTATCGAGGATGCATTGGTATTACCCGACGCAAAAATAACGCCTAACTCGCCATCCAGTGTGAAGCGGTCTTTGGGCTCATCGTCGTATTCTACAAAATCGGCGTGATAGAGTGTTCTGATCAGGTCTTTATCGGCAGCGTTCGCGCTAAAGCTGCTCAATACCAGTGAAACTAATGCACTGACAATTATTCGGTGTACCATTAGAAAGCGTTTTGTTTATTGTTTTATGCCTGTTGGTGCTACATCACAGACACTGCCACTTTATTGGTTTCCTTTTGTGCATAAAGTTTGGCGTTTTGTAGCACTTCTTCGTCAATCGGCAATAAGCGGGTCATATCAGGCGTAATGATATCCAAATCTGCGTATTTATCGCGCTGATAACATGCTGTTGTAAGCCGTATGGAACAGGTTAACAAAGACACGTCTAAGTCGCTAGCCAATTTCACTCTATTGTGGGCAAACTTCACCGGATAATACAGCGGCATGGGTAAACGCCATAATTCCATGATCTCACCGCTACATTCACTAAAGCAAAATCCGAAGTGGGATTGTTGACGTTCCCACGGCAAACCTGGCTGTTCATCCTGCATATAAGCCTGGTATTTCTTCGGATCTTTTTTGGCAACAACCAACTCACTGAGGTTTTGCAGGATCCCCATAACAAAGAACCGGTCACTGCCGCGCACATTCAATTCTTTGCCGAGGTATTTAGCCACCATGCCGGTGAAAACCGACTGTCGCCAGTGTTCATCCAAAATCAAGCACTCGTTGTCGAAGTGTTTAAATGCAATATTCGCGGTTTCGGCCAGCACTAAATTGTACAGCGCTTCCCCACCAATCACGCTAACCGCTTTGGTTATAGAGTCAACCTGTGATGGAAACCGAAACAACGCACTGTTTGCCAATCGAAGGATTTTTGCAGTAAGGGAAGGATCAACACTGATCAACGCGGCAATATCATCCATATCAGAACGAGGATCGTCCAGCACATTGCGCAGCCTCAAACAAATATCAGGCAACGTAAACGAATTGGTCGCGTATTCTATGTATTGATTCATTAATGCTAAAACCTCTCACTTTTCAAATTAGTATATCAGCGAATTTGAAGTTTACCGTGATTTTTAACGCGAAAATTATCGAAAATACTGACGCTTACCACTCACTACAAGCAACTAATCTTCATCCGGGAATAAACTCCCTTGTTGCGTTAGTGCATTGCTGGCAGCATCACTGCCAGTGGACTTTTTACGCTGCGCATAGCGCTTTCTGCGCTGACAGGCGTCCAGAATAACCCGCCGTGTTGCATCGTCAATTTGCAACCAGTACAAACGCTCTTCCCGCGAACGAAAGCAGCCTTTGCAATAGCCTTTGGGCCCGCTTTGGCAAATGCCTATACACGGGCTTTGAAGCGCAAAAAATTCGAGTTGGGCCGGTTGTTGGGAGTCCGCCATAATCGCATACATAAGCTATTAACTATAAACAGCTTAGCATGGCTTTGGTTATCGTTCCTATACTCGCGGTACCGACTAATCGACCAAGGTATATTCAATGGTCGACACCACCCGCACTTTTTTAATATGTGGATGCTGGCTGTCTCGATCAAAAATGGAAAACTGCCCTTGATTAGCACGCTTGATTTTTCCCAGCGTGCTGTTGGAATCCTGAGCAAATTTTTCGGCCACTTCACGGGCATTGACCGTCGCTTCTTCAATCATGGCCGGCTTAACATCGTTTAACCGGGTAAACATAAACTCCGTGCGCGCCTGGTAGCTTTCGGTGCTCAAGGCGACGCCTTTTGCCAGCAATGCCGACATGTGCTTCATAGCTTCGCGAACTTTGAGTACCTCATGAGTAAATACCGTAACCGTTTGTGTGGCACTATAGCGAAACTTAATGCCTTCATTACCACCGTAGCGCTGTGCAAGCTTGTCGGTAATTTCGGGCAAGCCAATACTGATGGCTTCCTCGTCGATTCCTTGCTGAACCAGAAACTGTTTAACCAGCTCACTATTTTGCGCAGTAGATGCGTACAAGGCGGTCAAGTCATTCCCGGCTTCTACAAATTGTACTGGCCAGATGACCTGATCAGCCATATATTCCTGCTCGGACAGTCCCTTAACAACAATGGAACGCTCCCATTGCTTTGCCTCCAGCAGAGCATTACCTGTTAAGCTCCCCAATGCTGCCAACCCAATAACTAAGCCCACCGCCAAAATGGTCGCTGCACCTTTATTCATCTGTTCATTCCTTTTATTTTGGTATTACGCAAATCCTACTACCTGATTCTGACCATAAAGAGGCAGCTTAGTGCAGATCCAATTGCATTTGTATATCGCAGCGACTGTATGGCGACGGTGTGCTGTCAGTCACTTCGGTAAAACCGAGCTTTTCATAAAGATGAATAGCAGGAGTTAATTTGCGGTTGCTTTCCAAAAACAGACGTTTGGCTTTTAGTCGTTTTGCCAGGCTAATGGCTGCCAGACCGAGTTCAAAGCCAAGTCCCCGGCCTTGGTGGGCATCACTGACTGACATTTTTGCCAGCTCAAAGGTATGCTTGGGCATGGAAATAAGGGCAACCGTACCGCATACCGAGCCGTCGGGTGCTAACATCAGCAAAATATGACCACCTTTATTCACTATGTAGTTTTGGGGGTCCAGCAAGGCGGCTCGGTCTGAGTCCTCCATTTCAAAGTGGCGTTCGATCCAGATTTTATTTAGTGTGTAAAAGGCGTTTTCGTCTCCCTGCCGGAAAGGAACCACACGATACCCCTCCGGCAACCTGCCACGCTGTGTCACAAGGTCGATTAAGCTGGTGTTGTTCAGCCCGTTCTCGAGTTTTTCCAGTGCTTTTAGGAAGTCAGGTGACACGTCATTTAACCAAACAGACAACGCCTGCCCAATGTCATTAACCTGCCTGTCCAGCACTGGCATTAAGTCTTTTCCTTGATCACTAAGAGTGAGCGTATTTACCCGTTTATCCGCTTTTGAAGGGACACTTTTTAGCAAACCGGCAGCCTGCATTTGCTTCACGCTTTTACTTATAAATGGATGAGATTGACCTGTCATGCCTGCCAGCTCGGTAATACTCGCCGCACCGTGCTGATTTAGTGCATATAACACCGGAAACCATGCGGGTTCCACTTGTAATTCGTAGTGTTTGTAGACTTCTGCGGCCTGTAGGGACAATCGTTCAGCCAATCGACGAAATCGACTCCCTAAGGCACTGGCGCCAGCTTGCTGCAAAATATCCATGACTTCCCCCAGATAAATATACGTAACTAGTTACGTATATTTATCTGAAAAAACAAAAAGTGCAAGTAATAATATGCGAGACGAAGCAAAAGCCGACTCGCAAGCAATAAAAAACCCCGGCAAGCCGGGGTTTCTTCAATGCGTAATTAGCGTATTACTTTTTCTTCGCTTTTGGGTTAGGCAAGTCAGTAATGCTGCCTTCGAAGATTTCTGACGCCAAACCAATGGATTCGTTCAGCGTTGGGTGAGCGTGAATAGTCAGTGCCACATCTTCTGCATCTGCGCCCATTTCGATAGCCAGGCCAATCTCACCTAACATCTCACCTGCGTTCGTACCCACCATGGCACCACCGATAACACGACCAGTGTCTTTATCGAAGATCATCTTAGTCATACCGTCAGTCGCGTCAGACGCGATAGCACGACCAGACGCCGCCCAAGGGAATACTGCAGTTTCGTAGCTTACGCCCTGCTCTTTCGCTTCTTTCTCAGTTAAACCAACCCAAGCCACTTCTGGCTCAGTGTAAGCAACTGAAGGAATGCAACGCGGATCGAAGAAGTGCTTCTTGCCCGCAATGTTTTCTGCAGCAACGTGGCCTTCGTGAACCGCTTTGTGCGCCAGCATTGGCTGACCAACGATGTCACCGATAGCATAAATGTTTGCTACGTTAGTTTTCATTTGCTTGTCGACGTTAATGAAGCCACGCTCGTCAACGGCTACACCGGCTTTCTCAGCATCGATTAGTTTACCGTTCGGGCGACGACCTACTGCAACCAGTACTTTGTCGTAACGCACTGGCTCTGCAGGTGCATTTTTGCCTTCGAAGGTTACGTAAAGACCATCGTCTTTCGCTTCTACGCCTGTAACCTTCGTTTCCAGCATGATGTTGAACTTCTCTTTGTACGACTTCATGAACACCTTGATGATGTCTTTGTCGGCCGCTGGGATCAGTTGATCCAGGAATTCAACAACGTCAATTTTTGAGCCCAGCGCTTCGTACACTGTACCCATTTCCAGACCGATGATACCACCGCCCAATACCAGCATTTTTTCTGGAATGTCTTTCATTTCCAGTGCGCCGGTTGAGTCGATCACACGCTCGTCCTGAGGAATAAATGGCAAAGATACAGGCTCTGAACCCGCTGCAATAATGGCTTGGTCGAAAGTAATGGTCGTTTTACCGTCTTTACCTTCTACTTCCAGGGTATTTGCACCGGTGAACTTGCCCAGACCCTGAACGTGCTTCACTTTACGCATTTTAGACATGCCAGCCAGACCTTTAGTCAGCTGACCTACAACGCCGTCTTTGTACGCGCGGATTTTATCCAGATCGATTTGAGGCTCGCCAAATGTTACGCCGTGGCTCGCCAGGTGCTTAGCTTCTTTCATTACCTTAGCAACGTGCAGTAATGCTTTTGATGGGATACATCCCACGTTTAAGCACACACCACCAAGGGTTTCTCTTGCATCAACCAAAATCGTTTCGATGCCCAAATCAGCAGCACGGAAAGCTGCTGAGTAGCCGCCTGGTCCGGCGCCTAGTACCACTAACTGCGTTTTAATTTCGCTCATCGTGACCTCAAATCTGTCCTGTTCGTCTTGCGTTGTATAGCGTTTGTAGGGTGAATTCTAACTAGCTGTTGCCAGTTGGTAAAGCCAAAGCCGCGAATTCTTTAAATGTGCATCCCGCGGTTAAAAGCGGGATGCAACAGTGATTTACAAAATTAACTGGCGTAAATCTTCCAGTACGTTTTTCAGGTGTACAGCAAACCTTGCTGCGACCGCGCCGTCAATAACACGATGGTCGTAAGACAATGACAACGGTACTGTTAAACGTGGTTCAAACTCTTTGCCATTCCACTTAGGCTTAATGTCTGACTTAGACACACCCAGTATAGCGACATCAGGCGCATTAACGATTGGCGTGAAGCCAGTACCGCCAATGCCACCAAGGCTAGAGATAGTGAAACAGCTGCCCTGCATGTCAGCCGCTTTCAGCTTGCCGTCACGGGCTTTTTTACTGATTTCCATCAATTCTTCAGACAGCTCGTAAATGCCTTTTTTGTCAACATCACGCACTACCGGCACTACCAGACCTCCGGGAGTGTCCACGGCAATACCAATGTGAATGTACTTCTTCTGGATCAGGGTTTCACCTGATTCACCCAGTGATGTATTGAAGATTGGATAAGCACGCAGTGCGTCAGCCGCCGCTTTCATCATAAACACCAGCGGGGTAATCTTAACGCCCAGCTTACGCTTTTCAGCGATGGCGTTCTGCTCTTTGCGGAACGCTTCCAGGTCAGTGATATCGGCTTCTTCGAATTGCGTTACGTGTGGGATAGTTACCCAGTTGCGATGCAAGTTCGGACCAGAAATCTTCTGGATACGGGTCAGCGGCTTCTCTTCAATTTCACCAAACTTCGAGAAATCGACCTTAGGCTGAGCCAGTACTTGTAAACCACCGTTACCAGAGGCAACTGCACCTGGCGTCGCTTTCGGACGTGACAGCTCGTACTTCACATAAGACTGAATGTCTTCTTTCAGAATACGGTTTTTCGGTCCGGAGCCAGATACTTCTGCCAGGTCTACGCCAAATTCGCGCGCTAAACGGCGAACTGAAGGCGAAGCGTGTACCTTACCCGTTTTAGGCTTGTTGCCTGCAGACGGATGATGCGGCACAGGTGGCGGCTTAGGCTTACCTGGTTCTGGTGCTTTCGCTGCCGGTGCAGGTGCACTTGCTGCTGGCTGAGGTGCAGGTGCTGCCGGCTTGGCTGCGCCTTGCACTTTCAGGATACACACTTTAGAACCCTTTGATACTTTATCGCCGGTATTCACCAACAATTTGGTTACTACACCCGCTTTAGGCGACGGCACGTCCATAGTGGCTTTGTCGGTTTCCAGCGTGATGAGGCCATCTTCAATGGCAACCGTATCGCCTTCGCTAACCAGTACTTCGATAACATCAACGTCGCTGGCGTCACCAATATCCGGTACGGTAACTTCAATTTCTTCATCAGCGGCCGGTGCTGACGCTTCTGCAGCTGGCGCGGCGGCAGGTGCCGGAGCGGCTTCTGCTGCAGGAGCTGATGCTTCAGCAGCACCACCTACTTCCAGTAACAGTACCAGTGAACCTTCACTGACTTTATCACCTTCTTTCACTTTCAGCTCTACCACTTTTCCCGCTTGCGGGCATGGCACATCCATAGTGGCTTTGTCGGTTTCAAGGGTAATCAAACCGTCTTCGGCCTGAACCTCATCGCCAACACTGACCAGAATTTCGATGACGTCTACGTCTGCAGCGTCGCCGATATCCGGTACAGTCACTTCAATAGTCTGTGAAGCACCACTGGCAGCAGGCGCTGGAGCGGGTTCCGCTGCAGCTGCCGGAGCAGCAGGTTCAGCGGCAGCAGGTGCTGCCGGTGCTTCAGGCTCGCTGGCTGCGGGGGCTGCACCAGCACCTGCGACTTCCAGTTTCGCCAACAAGTCACTTTGCTTGATCTTGTCACCAACGTTTACGCACAGCTCTTTTACTGTACCGGCGAAAGGTGCAGGTACATCCATACTGGCCTTGTCGCTCTCTACCGTTACCAGCGCGTCTTCGGCTTCAACGCTGTCGCCAGGCGACACGCAAAGCTCAATGACTTCAACTTCATCTTCACCTAAATCCGGTACGAATACGTCTTTAATGTCTGACATCGTTTCTAGTCTCCCTGAACTTATGCGTACAGTGGGTTGGTTTTTTCCGGGTCAATGCCCAGATCCTGCATAGCTTTATTCAGTGTCTTGCCATCCAGTTCGCCCTGTTTAAACAGCTCATACAAAGCTGCAAACGTTACATACTCTGCATCAACCTCAAAGTGGCGACGCAAGTTCGCGCGGCTGTCTGAACGACCAAAACCATCGGTACCCAGTACACGGTAAGTACCTGGTACATAAGCACGTACCTGCTCACCATAGTTCTTGATGTAATCCGTCGCTGTGATGGTCGGACCGTCAAAACCTTCGCTCAGTACTTCAGTGATGTAAGGTACTTTGGCGTCTGCTTCTGGATGCAGCATGTTAAAGCGGTCACATGTCTGACCGTCACGAGCCAGTTCGTTGAACGACGGCACGGAATAAACCTCTACCGCTACGCCGTAGTCGTCATGCAGTTTAATTGCTGCTGCACGTACCTGCTCCAGGATAGTACCTGAACCCAGCAGTTTAACTTTCTTCTTGCTGTTAGCACGACCAAGGGTTTCCAGCTTGTAGATACCTTTGATGATGCCTTCTTCAACACCCTTAGGCATTTCAGGCTGCTTGTAGTTTTCGTTCATTACAGTCAGGTAATAGAACACGTCTTCCTGCTCTTCGAGCATTCTGCGCAGACCGTCCTGAACAATCACTGCCACTTCGTAGCCGTATGTCGGGTCATAGCTTACACAGTTAGGGATAAGCGCTGCCTGAGTATGGCTGTGGCCATCCTGGTGCTGCAAACCTTCACCGTTTAGTGTTGTACGACCAGCCGTACCACCTACCAGGAAGCCACGAGTCTGACTGTCACCAGCTGCCCAGGCTAAATCGCCCACCCGCTGGAAACCAAACATCGAGTAGTAAATGTAAAACGGTACCATTGGCAGGTCATTGGTGCTGTAAGACGTACCTGCTGACAGCCATGACGCCATAGCGCCCAGCTCGTTAATACCTTCCTGTAGTACCTGACCTTTCTGGTCTTCGCGGTAGTAAGCTACCTGATCAGAATCCTGCGGCTCGTATTTCTGGCCCTGACTTGAGTAGATACCGACCTGACGGAACAAACCTTCCATACCGAAGGTACGGGCTTCATCCGGGATAATAGGTACGATACGCTTACCGATTTGCTTGTCTTTCAACAGTGCAGTCAATACGCGTACAAATGCCATGGTGGTGGAGATTTCACGGTCACCAGAGCCCTTGGTTACCGCTTCAAATGCTTTTAACGCTGGTGCTGGCAGCTCTTCGGTAGACTTAGCCAGACGACGCGGCATGTAACCTTTCAGGGCTTCACGACGCTCGCGAAGATACTTCATTTCAACGCTGTCTTCGTCGAACTTGTAGTAAGGCAGGTCAGCCAGTTTGTCATCTGACACAGGAATATTGAAACGGTCGCGATAATGTTTAATCGCGTCCATGTCCATTTTCTTCACCTGGTGAGCAATGTTCTTACCTTCACCCGCTGCACCCATACCGTAACCTTTAACGGTTTTGGCAAGGATAACCTGTGGACGGCCTTTGGTGTTTACAGCACGGTCGTAAGCAGCGTAAACCTTAACCGGATCGTGACCACCACGGTTCAGGCGCCAGATGTCTTCATCTGACATGTTTGACACCATTTCTTTCACTTCCGGGTACTTGCCGAAGAAGTGTTCACGGGTATAGGCACCGCCTTTGGCTTTAAAGTTCTGGTACTCACCGTCAACCGTTTCGTTCATGATCTGCAGCAATTTACCGGTAGTATCACGCGCTAACAGCGGATCCCAGTAGCGGCCCCAGATCACTTTAATCACTTCCCAACCAGCGCCGCGGAATGTACCTTCCAGTTCCTGAATGATTTTACCGTTACCACGTACCGGACCGTCCAGGCGCTGCAGGTTACAGTTAACAACGAAAGTCAGGTTGTCCAGACCTTCGCGAGACGCCAGGCCGATTGCCCCCAAGCTTTCCGGCTCATCAATTTCACCGTCACCCAGGAAGCACCATACGCGCTGATCAGAACAATCTTTTAAGCCACGGTTAGTCAGGTACTTCAGGAAACGCGCCTGATAAATCGCCTGCATTGGGCCAAGACCCATTGATACCGTAGGGAACTGCCAGAACTCTGGCATTAATTTAGGGTGCGGATAAGAAGACAGGCCTTTGCCGTCCACTTCCTGACGGAAACCGTCTAACTGCTCTTCAGTTAAACGACCTTCGATGTATGCACGTGAATAGATACCCGGCGCTACGTGACCCTGGTACATAATAAAGTCGCCGCCGTCTTTGTCGTTTGGCGCTTTAAAGAAGTGGTTAAAGCCCACATCGTAAAGCATGGCAGAAGAGGCAAAACTTGAGATGTGACCACCCAGTTCCAAATCTTTTTTCGATGCACGTAATACCATCATCAAGGCATTCCAACGCAATGCGTTGCGGATGCTACCTTCAATCGTCTGGTCACCCGGCATTGTTGGCTCTTGCCCAGGCGGGATGGTGTTGATGTACGCGGTCGTCGCGTCATAGGGTAAGTGAGCGCCGTTGCGTCGCGCCTTTTCAATTAATGATTCTAATAAAAAGTGCGCGCGTTCAACCCCTTCTTCTTCCAGTACTGACTCTAACGAGTCCAGCCATTCCTGGGTTTCCTGAGGGTCAACATCTTGGTGCATCATTTCAGTCATGGTGCCGTCCTATAGTTACTGATATAGAAAAACATCCACGCGTACCCGGCGAAGGCCGACGAATGGATGAATACCTAACATTTTTATTGATATGCAACACAGACTGCCCGTTGCATACCCGCTTTACCACTAATACCCGGCCCGAAGGTCAGGTCAAATTTCCAGTCTTCGCAACGCCCGCTGTACGCGGCTGTCGCGTTGATTAATTGCCAGCAACGTTCTCTCGATATAAGCGAGGTGAGCATTACAGGCTTGCCTTGCCGCTTCTGGATCGCGGCTGGCAATTGCTTCAACTATTTCTTTACGCTGGCGGGCTATGTCCTGCCCGGCCTCTTCACTGGCATGTAAAGCCAGCATTTCGAGGTTGCGCTCAATGTTTTCTACCAACATGGTTTGCATGGTGCTCATTACGTGTAATAACACCATGTTATGTGACGCTCTTGCCATAATGACGTAAAAGCGTCCAAGGCATTCCGCCTGCTCCCGCTTACATTCACTGCGGCCGGGCATTGGCATGTTATCAAGCGCCTCGCGCAACGCCGCGTAATCTTCTGGTTGTCCTCGAAGTGCTGCGTAATAAGCTGCCATTCCTTCCAGTGCGTGTCTGAATTCAAGCAAGTCGAACTGAGTTTCAGGACGTCCGCTAATTAGTGCCATCAACGGGTCGGTCATTGCCGCATTCAGCTGACGGCTGACAAACGTGCCACCACCTTGTTTGCGTTCAACCAGGCCACGAGCCTGAAGATTACCAATAGCCTCGCGTAACGACGGACGAGATACCTGGAATTGCTCGGCAAGTTCACGCTCCGGTGGTAGTTTTTGACCGGCTAATAACGATCCGTCCAGAATCATTGATTCCAGTTGTTCCGTGATCACATCAGCAAGTTTTCTACGTCCGGGTTGCATCCAGTCAGCGCTCCGCCAATAATCCTTGTAAGCGCGTAATCGATGATTTTGTAAACAAACTCACATTGCGCTCAAAATTGGTATTACCATTTTACCTATCTATTTAGTGTAGTGCAGATTATCACTCAGGTAAATAGTAAGCATAGATAGAGTTTTATAAAGACTCTTTTACATTTTGCTTAACTTTTGAAATATTTAATAAATATTTGCAATACCAACTGGTCGTACAAGCTGTTTTACCCCGTATAAATCGGTAATAATCCTACACTTAATCACGCTTGATACACCTGGGTACAAAATTTAGCCAGACAGTTTTACATTACCAATTGCATAAAATTGCGGTTTTTATGCAGTCATACCACTATTGAAATAGGATTCGTTTCCCCAATTGTTAAACGAATCCCGTGCTGCATAGGCAAACTTTCTGTTTTGCCTACGCAGTCAGGCTGGTTGGCAATAAATAGAAAATGGCATCAGAAGATACTTGGACGACATTCCGTCGGCAGAAACCGGATGCAAAAACGCCGCTAAGCAAGCGGCGTTTTTAATGGTGTAGGTTAACTACTGCGCTGCGATAGGGTTTTAATCAATTAACCCCAACATGGTTAACACTGCAATGACAGCCAGAATCAGCATAACGTTGCGTTTCGCTAATGTAACCAGCGCTTTGGGTTCACACGCAGGGTCGCGGGACTGTTCGTCATTTAGTTCCACTTCCTCGGCTTTGGACGCCACCTCCGTCAGTAACACCTCTGCAGGCACCGCAGGATGTGTTAAGTATTTCAGCCATACCGGCATTGCACGGGAAAAATGACCGACTAACAACAAACCACAAGCGGTAATGCGGGCCGGGACAAAATCCAGAATATGCATCCAGGTAGCCAGTCTGTCGGCGCGTTCATCGGCACTTTCACAGGTTAAGCGGTACCACTCACGGCTGGTAACGTAAAGAATAGCGCCGGCTGCACCAAACACGGCAAACCAAATAATCACCGCGGCATAGTGCTGGTAGTTCAACCACAGTAAATGCTGACCGAAACTTTTGCCTTGCTGGCTTTCGTCAGTTTCAATATCCAAAGCGGTGCAATGGCCTAGTTGTTCCGTGTATAAATGACAGGCCTCTAAATCGCCTCGCTCTGCTGCCTGCAAGAATGACTTGTACGTATCTCTTAACCTATCGCTGCCTAAACACAGGTACAACAGCACACTTTGTAAAACAAAGCTGATAAACCCACTAAATACCCATTGTGCAATAACAAACGTTATAACAACCGGAAGCGCAACCTGAATAATCAATCTGAGTTGCGCAGATTGTTTATTGATCCACGATTGCGATTGCGCCCAGTCCAGGTATTTCGCCAGGTGGGCCTCAATATGCCAGCCTGGCGTTTTGCGCATCGAGCGCTCTATTGCCAATACTAACAATACACTGATCAATATCATGTTATCGGTCCTGCAGAATTGCAGCCAGCGCTTGTCGGTATGCTGGCCAGTTAAAAGCGACACCCGGGTCAGTTTTTCTGCCGGGTGCGATATCGTTGTGCCCCACTACCCTGCCAAGCGTAATCAGCGGATATTGGTTTAGGATTTCTTTGCTTACCTTTATAAGGCTGTTGTATTGGGCATCTGTATACGGCAACACGTCGGTGCCTTCCATTTCTATGCCTATGGCAAAGTCATTACACTTTTGTCTGCCCTGAAATGACGACACCCCGGCGTGCCACGCCCGATAATTAAAAGGCACGTATTGTTCGACATCGCCGTTGCGACGAATAACGCAATGCGCAGACACCTTCAAATGCGCGATTTCCGGGTACACAGGATGGTCATCGGGGTTGATAGTCCCGGTAAAGAGCTGCTCTATGCCTGGCGTACCAAACTCCCCGGGTGGCAACGAAATATTGTGAATCACTAACAAGCTGACATCTGCCGCATCCGGGCGCTCGTCATAAAACGGCGAGGCTTTGCGTAAAGCCGCGGAATAAGTGATCGCTTCTGATTGATTTTCCATACCTTTATTGTGTAGCGTGTACCCATTCTCAGCAATGTGGGATAGTGTGACAGTGAAGCATTATAATCACAACAAAAATCCGGAGCCGGTATGACCTCTGCTGACAACCAACACAACGGAGCAGCCAAGTGGATGCTGATCCTGGCATGGGTCAGTGCATTTGCATTACTTATATATGTGTTTAGTGACCTGCTGGAAAAGCAAATCAATCCGAATAGTCAGCCGGAAAGTGCCTTTCAGGGCAATCAGATTACTGTGAATCTGGTGCAAAATAAACAAGGTCACTATGTGGTAACTGGCGCCATAAACGATATCCCCGTGGTGTTTCTGGTAGACACCGGCGCCACAGATGTTGCCGTGCCCGCCAGTCTGGCCGGTGAGCTGGGATTAACCAGAGGCAGGGCTGGCTTGGCAAATACAGCCAATGGCACCGTCACGGTATACCAAACAGAGATCAACAAACTCAGCATTGGGCAAATAACCCTGTATAATGTCGACGCCAATATTAACCCAGGCATGCAGTCCGGCCATGTATTACTTGGCATGAGCGCTTTGAAGCAGCTCGAGTTTACCCAGCGTGGAAACACCTTAATACTGCGTACCTTAAACTAAGAAGACAGCTATTGTGAGCCAACAACCTTTACCCTCTCAGGACGAAATCAACAATCAGGTTACCGCTGCATTGGCCGAGGATCTCGGTGGAAATGCCGATGCCAGTGCCGACATTACCGCAAACCTGATCCCTGCCTCTCAACAGGCAACCGCCACAATTATTACCCGCGAAAACTGTGTTGTGTGTGGTGTAGCCTGGGCAAAGGCCGCGTTTACGCTGGTCGACAGCACAATTGAACAGCACTGGATGGTAGAGGACGGCGACAAGGTTGAAGCGAACGCCACTTTCGTTACCTTAAAAGGCTCAGCTCGCGCATTGCTTACCGCAGAACGCACTGCACTAAACTTTTTGCAACTGCTGTCAGCGACGGCAACAGTGACGTCTTATTACGCTAGTCTGCTGGAAAATAGCGAAACACGTATTCTGGATACACGTAAAACACTTCCTGGCCTGCGTCTGGCCCAAAAATACGCAGTCGCTTGCGGCGGCGGTAAAAACCACCGTATTGGTTTATTTGATGCTTTCCTTATAAAGGAAAACCATATCGCCGGTTGCGGCAACATCGCTACAGCCGTTTCCAATGCGCGACAACTGGCACCCGGTAAACCGGTGGAAGTGGAAGTGGAATCACTGGACGAGCTGCAACAAGCAATCGATGCCGGGGCCGACATTGTGATGCTGGACAACTTTACCAACGAACAGATCCAACGCGCAGTTAGCATTAACCAAAAACGCTGTAAACTGGAAGTCTCAGGTAATGTAACGTCTGAGCGTCTGTCAACCCTGTCAACATTGGGTGTCGATTTTATTTCATCGGGTGCATTAACCAAGAACGTGAGTGCCATTGATCTGTCGCTAAGGCTGGTATTGTAAGGCCTCTGGCGACCCTGATATCAGTTGGCAGAGTGTTAGGTATAAACGCATACACCCTACATGGCAGCAAATATAGACATGAGTATAATTTCTAATACTTGTCAGATGCTTAGATGGTTCTATACTGAGAATCAAGTACCGGGGACGTAAGTGACGACGAACCAGGTATCAACTTTAAACTTTATGCAAAATGACTGTTATCGCTTACGCGACCCGGAGATGTGACCATGCAAAATATCAAACTGAATAACAAAGGTTTTACCTTAATCGAATTGATGATCGTTGTAGCTATCATCGGTATTCTGGCTGCGGTAGCCTTACCGGCTTATCAGAACTACACCACTAAAGCGCGTTTCTCTGAAGTAACGCTGGCTACTCAGGCACACAAAACTGGCATCGAAGTCTGTGCACAAACTGAACTGGATTTAACTTCATGTGGTGCTGGTTCAAATGGTGTTCCAGCTAACATTTCAACTGCTAGTGGCCTGGTTAACTCTGTAACCTGGACAGCGGCCTCGTCTACTTCTGGTACTCTGGTTGCCACTGCAATTACAGGTAGCGGTCTGTCTGGCCAGACTTACACGCTGACTGCAACACTTGAC
The DNA here is from genome assembly GCF_984433645.1 of Marisediminitalea sp. Lineage (NCBI taxonomy): Bacteria > Pseudomonadati > Pseudomonadota > Gammaproteobacteria > Alteromonadales > Alteromonadaceae > Marisediminitalea > Marisediminitalea sp. Next base: position 14,878 of record NZ_CFIDRX010000015.1, on the reverse strand, counting down.
GCGGCGACTGGTAAAGTAACCTGGGCAGAGTCTTGTTCTGACGCAGCACTGTGCTAATCAGATGACATAATCAAAAGCCCAGTTTAAGCTGGGCTTTTTGCTTTCTGAACAGGTGGAAATTACATGGCCAAAACAGAATCACTGACAACCTATACCTGGCAGGGTAAAAATCAGAAAGGTCAAACCATCAAAGGCGAGACCAGTGCCAAGTCCATTCAGGAAGCGAAAAACCTGTTACGTCGCCAGGGCATTTCTGCCACCAAAGTCAGAAAACTGTCCAAGCCAATGTTTGGCAAAGGGCGAGAAAAAATAACCGCCGCTGATGTGTGTGTTATTTCGCGTCAGATAGCTACCATGCTAGCCGCCGGCGTTACGCTGATTCAAACCATCGACATGTTGGCAAAGGGTCATGCTAAAGCCGAGATGCGCAAAGTACTCACGCAAATTGGTGATGAGGTAAAAGCCGGTAATCCACTCTCAAAAGCGCTGCGCAAACACCCTAAACACTTCGATGACCTTTACTGCGATTTGGTTGAAACCGGCGAGCACTCAGGTGCACTGGAAACCATTTACGACCGAATTGCTACCTACAAAGAAAAAGCCGAAGCGTTAAAGTCTAAAATTAAGAAAGCCATGTTTTACCCTATCGCGGTATTAGTGGTCGCCTTTATCGTTACAGCTGTACTACTTATTTTCGTTGTGCCTCAGTTTGAAGAGATTTTCTCGAGTTTTGGCGCTGAACTCCCTGCCTTTACCTTATTTGTACTGGCGATTTCGAGGTTCGTGCAGGACTTTGGGGTATTTATCGCCGCCGGCATGGCGGTAGCCGGTTACCTGTTCAAACAATATTACGCCAAGTCCAAAGATCTACGCGACAGTATTGATGCTAAATTACTCAAAGTCCCGGTGATTGGCGAAATCCTGAAAAAAGCGTCAATCGCCCGCTTTACCCGCACACTGGCAACAACGTTTGCGGCCGGTGTACCGCTTATCGGCGCTCTCGAATCAGCCGCTGGCGCATCGGGCAACGCGGTGTATCGCGATGCAATTTTGTTTATTCGAAAAGAAGTCGCAGGTGGTATCCAAATGAATACCGCCATGCGCGGCACCAATGTCTTCCCCGACATGGTGACGCAAATGATTGCCATTGGTGAAGAATCCGGTGCGGTCGACGAAATGCTCAGTAAGATCGCCACCATTTACGAGGCGGAAGTTGATGATATGGTTGACGGGCTAACCAGCTTGCTGGAGCCTATGATCATGGCGGTGCTGGGCGTGGTCATTGGTGGTTTGATCGTTGCGATGTATTTGCCAATCTTCCAAATGGGTATGGTAGTGTAACGCCTGCTAAGGTGTTATTCTTGCGTTAGTTTTTAATCCAGATTTCATACCCGACGAAGCCACATGCAACCTATTATTGATCTGAGTCTTTCTTCGCCCTGGTTCTTCTACAGCATGGTAGGCATTGTCAGCCTGATGATTGGCAGTTTCCTCAATGTGGTCATTCATAGATTACCCATCATGATGGAGCGGGCCTGGAAACAGGAGTATCAGGGGTACTTTCACCCCGACGACAAACCAGAAGTCTTTGAACGCTATAATTTAGTTAAACCCGACAGCACCTGCCCTAAATGCGGACACAAAATCCGTTTTTGGGAGAATATTCCTTTAATCAGCTACGCCATACTCGGCGGGCGTTGTGCCGGCTGTAAAACGTCCATATCTATACGCTATCCGCTGGTAGAGCTGCTTACTGCGGTACTGTCGGTGTGGATTGCTATGCATTTCGGCCCTGGCAAAGCGGCTTTGGCCGGCGTGGTATTAACCTGGTTGCTGGTTGCCATGACCTTTATCGACCTGGACAAAATGCTGCTCCCCGATCAACTCACCCTACCCGCATTATGGTTTGGCTTGTTACTGAGTCTTGATCACGTATTTGTTTCCCCACAGGATGCCATTCTGGGCGCAGCGTTTGGTTATTTGATTCTGTGGAGTATTTACTGGTTATTCAAATTACTTACCGGTAAAGAAGGCATGGGTTACGGTGATTTCAAATTGCTGGCCGCATTGGGTGCATTCACCGGTTGGCAGGGCCTGCTGATTATCGTGTTATTGTCATCGTTTGTGGGTGCTATTTTCGGTGTGGTGATCATGATTAAACAACGTCAGGGTAAAAACCTGGCCATTCCTTATGGTCCGTACCTCGCCATTGCGGGCTGGATAGCCCTGCTCTATCAGCAAGAAATTAAAACTGCGTACTTCAATTGGGTATTCAGCTAAATGGCAGTATCTGCGCAAAGCCGCCCTTTCCTTGTGGGCCTGACTGGCGGCATTGGCTCCGGTAAGACACTGGTAAGCGATACGTTTGCCCGGTTGGGTGTCGACATTGTCGATGCCGATATCATCGCCCGCGACGTGGTTGCCCCGGGCAGTGAAGGCCTCAGCGCACTCGTTGAACATTTTGGTTCAGGTATTGTCACTGCATCAGGAGAACTAAACCGCGCTGCTCTGCGGGAACGCGTATTCAGTAACGAAGAAGAAAAAGCCTGGTTAAATGCTTGCCTGCACCCTCGTATTCGTCATGCAATGCAACAGGCCGCAGCAAACGTTAAGTCGTCGTATGGCATTCTGGCAGTACCATTGTTAATTGAAAATGATCTGACTGGCATGGTCGATAGAGTGACCGTAGTGGACTGCCCGGAAGACATGCAAGTGGCTCGTGCCATGCAGCGTGATGGCAGTAGTGAAACCATTATCAGAAGTATTATTGCCTCACAAGCTACACGAGAACAGCGTCTCGCCGTTGCTGATGACGTGATTGACAACAGCCTTACGCCCGAACATACCTGTGAGCAGGTGAAAGCTTTGCACGCAACGTATCAGGCATTAGCATCGCAATCTAACTAATTACAAAAGCTGAGAACGGGCGACGGTTTGTGCAAATCGCCACAGGGCATGGCGCTTTCTTCCTTTTGATGTTCCAGACTCAGACTCCTGCCCGGCCTTTACTGCACCAAGTGAAAAACTACTTAATAACCCGACTGGGGTTGCCAGCCATTGCGTTGCCGCCGTTATTGCTTCATCACGGCAGTAGTCACTGATTTCCGCTGCTTCTTTGGCGTGCTCCCGCCATTTTTGACGCTCTGTAAGTTCCTTTCGCAACAGATAATTAATCATCTGATACCGCCTCTTGTTTAGATCCGGTCAATACTTCAACAATACTGCTTAGTGACACCAGTGTTAACGCCTTTGATGCTGTTCGCCAGGCTAACCAACACAGTGCGCCGTTAATAAAGAGCAGTCCAAGTGCGATTGCGACCAGCGGAACTGCGAAGTGGTGTAAAGTAGCAGCAAGACTTATGTTAACCAGCAACCAACAACAACATGCCAGTGCAAAGGCTGCCAGTGTTGCCAGTGCGGTAACCAAAATGGATTTTCTGACAAGTCTGGCTTCAGCCTTTACCCACGCCCACTTAACAGACCACTCATATTGCTTGGCATGCAAAGCGTCCGTAGCCAATTCTACAATCTCTTCGACGGTAGGATCCGGAGTGGACGCGGTTTGCTGCGCATCTGCGCAGTCTGTTTTCGTCTCTGTGTAGGCTGACATGTTATCGTTAGCTGGTTGCATAGTGCTTACTTCGATTTTTTCAGCAATGTTGTTACCAACATACCTGCAGCAAACGCAATACCTGCCGTGGCAAGTGGATTTTCCACCGCGTAGTTACGTACTTTTGATTGCTGCCACTTCTGCTTGGCCAACCGTTTTCGGGCGGCCAGATTATCGGCCGTTGCCGATGATGTTTCCCGCATTGACGCTTCCGCGTTACCGGCCTTTTCGGCCAACGTATCGACAGACTCATGCAGCGTTGACTGCAGTTTATCGGTCATGGGATGTGTTGATGTGTCTGCACCATTTGTAGCGCGTTTTGACGTAGCCATAAATCACTCCTTGTAAATGAATTAAGCATCGGTATGGTTATCGCCTGAGCGTTTACCATGTTGTTAACAATGCAATCGTTATTCCAGTCACTAAATAAAACATAATTGATTGAAATACTTAAACTATTTCAAATTTAGATTTATACTCTTTTCCCAATTGGGAAAATAATGCCAGTGGACTTGTAAAAGCTTCACAATCCACTTAGCGCAAATGCTGGCATATTCGTTGGGTTAGCCCACGGATGTATTGGAAAATTTACGGCCGGACTGGTAGTCTGTTGAGATAAACCGGTACTGAGGAATTGAATGGCAAACTTCACAGTGTATGAATTTCCGCTGAAAGAAAAAGTTCGCAATTACCTGCGTATCGAGCAGCTAATGGGGCAACTTAAAGCGGGCGCGTCAGGCCTGGACGCTGGCATGCAGCTGTACTTTTTCGAGCAGTTATTCACGCTGTTAGATTTGTTCGAACGCATCGACATTCGTACCGATATAGTGAAAGACCTGGATATGCACGAAAAGAACCTGGTGCATTGGTCCCAGTTACCTAATATCGACAACGATGCTCTGCAACAAACCCTGCGCACTATTATCACTATTCGCGACAACCTTAAGCAGAGTAAGAAAATCAGTGCGGCCTTAAAAGACGACAAATTTTTAGCCAGCATCCGCCAGCGCTTTGCGATTCCTGGCGCAACCTGCAGTTTCGATTTACCCAACCTGCACTACTGGATGCACCTGCCAATTGCTCAGCGACAGGAAGATGTTAAACAGTGGATTCAATGTTTTGCCCTTACTGAAGAAGCAATCAGTATTACCCTGTCGTTCCTGCGCGAGCGTTCGGTATATTCAACAGAAACCGCAAACAATGGTTTCTATCAGGGTGTCGCCGACGATAAAAACGAACTGATCCGTATTCGTTGCGCAAGTGGTACCGATTTTTATCCGACGTTAAGTGGTAATAAATACCGTTACGCACTCAGGTTTATGTATTTTAATCCGCCGGAGGGGCGTTCGGGCGCAGTAGAACAACATGTACAATTTGATATAGCAGCGTGTTAGCCGTGAAAGTAAAATGTCCAACCTGCCAGACTGATGTGGTCTGGTCTCAAGAAAGTGAATACCGTCCATTTTGCAGTAAAAAATGTCAGTTAATTGACCTTGGTGAATGGGCGTCAGAAGAAAAAGTCATTTCAACGCCAGCGCAAACGCCGTCTCCCGAAGAAATAGACATTGAGGAAATCGAAGCCATGCTCGCCCAACAGCAGGATGACTTTTTTAAACACTAGAGGTTATATGTTGCAGAAGATTGCGATTGTCGGGGGCACCCACGGCAATGAAATGAGCGGAATTCAGTTAGTCAGTAACTGGATAAGACACGGTATTCCAGGTGCATTCAGTGATCTGGACATAGACTGTTTATTTGCCAATACCGCGGCAATGGACGCCAATGTTCGATTTCTGGAAGAAGACTTAAATCGCCAGTTTACTCCACAAAAGCTGTCAGCCTCTCCAACTTGCCTTGAAGCGCGTCTTGCTCAACAGTTGAATGAAACACTGGGCCCGAAAGGTAAGTCCGACTTTGATCTTGTTATCGACATACACAATACAACCAGCAGTATGGGCGCTACGTTAATCATTCTGGAAGCCGACGAATTCCACGTGCAGCTTGCCAGATATGTTAAACACCATATGCCAGAGGCTAACGTATTAGTAGAAGACGAAAAGCCGCCTCAGGAACACCCTTATCTGTGTACGCTTGGCAAACGCGGCCTGATGATTGAAGTAGGCGCGCAACCACAGGGTTTACTTCGCGCAGATGTGTATTCTCTCACCGAAAAAATGGCGGAAGTCATTTTAGCTTTTGTTCAGCTTTACAACCAACAAGCCGTGCCCGCATTGCCGAGCTGTGATGCCTTTCGATTTATCGAAAACATTCAGTATCCACTGGATACGGAAGGCCATAGACTAGCGATGATACACCCGCAATTACAGGACCGGGACTTCGCTGAACTTGACCAGGGCATGCCCATCTTTCAGCACTTCGATGGCAGCACGGAAGTCTGGCACGGTGATACTGTGTATCCGCATTTTATAAACGAAGCCGCCTACCACAAACTTCATGTTGCCTTTGCAACGGCAGTAAAAACACAGCTCTAATCTCAGCAATCTGCAGTGGTAGGACCTCTCTACCACTTCTCCACAAAAACATCAACTTTTCATTAACAATCAAAGCTATTCAAACTTCATCGTACCGAACAAAAAAGCAGCGAAATTAGGTGATTCCCAATAGTTATATAGGTATTAACCCCTGTTTTTATAACTAAATTGAATTTTCTTATAAAAACTATTCTTTAGGCGAATTGTCGACTGCAAAAGAAATGCTAAACTTTATTAAGTAAAGTAAATGTAAATTATCACAATAAATCAAAAATAATAATGTGTGCGTGATTTGCGAATAAGAACTGTTTGTACATAAAAACAGTGGGCAACAACGACAATCTCTGAATGAAGCAATGGCGCTTGTGGGTTACTAACGAAAGATGCGCCTTCATGGATGAAAGTTTGGAGTGTACTACTGAGGTGTAATTCATGATCGTATCTTTAGCCACACACAAGGCTGAAGTCGCTAAGCTTACAGCATTAGCTGATGCGCAGCTTCACATTATTGATTCCATTAAGCAATGCGTTGCTACCATCCAATTTACCCCAAACGGCGATATTTTAGAGACTAATTCGCTGTTCAGACAGGCAATGGGGTACAGCGAAGCAGACCTACAGGGCAAACATCACAGCATGTTTTGCGTTGGCAATTACGCTAATACCCCTGAATACGCTGCACTATGGCAACAACTTCGGGATGGAAGGAGCCAGGCGGGAACGTTTGACCGTCGCAAGGCCAATGGTGAAACTATTTGGTTGGAGGCCACTTACATTCCGGTAAAAGATGCCAACAATCGCGTTACCTCAGTGCTAAAAATTGCTTTTGACGTAACAGCAAAAATTATGGAAACGAGTGCATTAAAGGCAGTAAGTAAAGCGCTCGACACGTCTATGGCCGTTATTGAGTTTGAGCCAGACGGTACCATTATTACCGCGAATACCAATTTTACTAACACCGTCGGTTATTCCCTCGAGCAAATCAGAGGCAAAAAACACGCAATGTTCTGCACCAACGAGTTTGTGGAACAAAACCCAGGCTTCTGGTCTCAACTGGCAAGCGGTCAGCATAAGTCCGGTTTGTTTGAACGCAAGGACTCTCAGGGCAATACGGTTTGGCTCGAAGCTACCTACAACCCAATCAAAGGCCCCGACGGAAACGTGTTCAAAGTGGTTAAGTTTGCCACCAATGTCACCGCACAGGTTGAAGAAAAGAACCTGATTGCACAAGCCGCTGAGCTTGCATTCGCTACCGCAGAAGAAACTGCACAAATTGCGAAACAAGGTGGCGATTTACTACATCAATCGGTAAATGTGTCAGATGCAACTCAGCACGAAGTGGACACCACCAGCGCACTGATGACAAAGCTTCATGAGCAATCCGGCAACATTGAACAGATCGTGTCTACGATCCGCGCCATCGCTGAGCAAACCAACCTGCTGGCCCTAAACGCAGCTATCGAAGCCGCACGTGCGGGTGACCAGGGTCGAGGCTTTGCCGTTGTTGCCGATGAGGTACGTCAGTTAGCCAGTCGTACCAGTGAGTCGACCATCGAGATTGAGTCTGTGGTAAACGAGAACAAACAACTCTCCTCACAGGCCACAGAGCAAATGACGAAGGTGAAAACCAACGTTGAGCAAAATAATGAGCAAATTGCTCAGGTTCAGGAAGTCATGAATGAAATACTGAAAGGCGCTGAAAACGTGTCGCAATCAGTGTCATCCATTGTAACTAAGTAAGCTATTTCACTAAACAAGACAAACTCAGAAAGGCGCTTGATTGTATCAGCGCCTTTTTTATTGCTGTTTGTTTGGGGAAACGCACAACTAACATCTGAGCATGTTAGCGCTCAGTTGTTGCGTTTTCTTCACTGTGTGACTGGATATCGATGAGATTCAGCTGTGCCATTTCCGGAATGGTCATTTGCAATTCAGCTTCCATGGCATCAAGACGCGCAAAATAGTCACAATACCACCTGGCCTTCTGTGCCAGTGTACTTTGGGCTGGCGGGCCATCCACACCGGTTTTTAACGCATAACGCGCTAACTGCTGGTTAATATTGTCCATCGCTTGTTTATCGATAGCCAGTTTGTCGGAATCCATACTGCCTAGGGAAGTAAGAATAGCCCCCGCAGAAGTGGTCAGTGTGGTTGAAATTGGCAAACCGAAATCATCATCCTCAAACTCGTCACTCAAGTTACTGGAGCTGGGGCCAATGTAATAGTTGGCTCTGGCATAACGGAACTTCTTACGCACGCGATGTTTGATTTTGTCGATGGCGACATTCAGCCGCTCATAACTGTCATGGTCACTTCCCACCAGGCTTTCATACATCTGCTGTACCGTGTCCGTTGCCAGATCAATCCCAATGGTGGCCAGCAATGTCACTTGAGGAACCAGCGCATGTAGCCCCTCGGCATACTCTTGCACCAACCCGGCTTGTGCAGGTGTCAGTTTTAACCAATGGCCAGCCACAAACAATTGCTGCTGGTCGTTAATCTGATAAAGAGTCTGGTACTTTTTCAGCACGCGCAGTTGATTGTCGTTAACCACGACGCCGTAATTGAGGTCGACATCACAAGCATAGTGGGCATAGGCAGGCTGAAACGCACTGCTAACGACACTGATGACCAGGAGCCAAAAAGAAATGAAGAAGAATTTCATGCCCTTATTTTGAAACCTGGCAGTAAAATGAAAAGGGGCTTTAGACCAGATCACTAAAAATTCGGTTGAATCCTCGGCGTCTTTACCCGGTAAGGAAAGCGTGATTTTTCGGACAACGACGAAACGCCGAACAACCCGGTTTAGTAGCATTTAAGGGATGTGGCACCCACATTGAATAACAGACAGGAAGGACGAAGATGTCTGATTTACTGGCCAGGACGCTGCATATGCTGACGCTCGAATGCCTCACTCTGAGCTACCTGTAACGCTTCAAGCTGTTTTTTACCCGACGCTATGTCTGTCATGTCGTAGACCATCATACTGATGTTTTCGACTTGCCCAGTGGCAGACACTAGCGGCGACAGAATAATATTCTGATACATGAATTCTTCGCTACCAGTAATAGGCCGGTAGTTTGAAAATTTAAATAAATACGGCCGTTGTTCCCAAATCATAAACGCCCTGGTTTTAAGCCCGAACACCGGCTTGGCTTTTTGCATAAACCAGTCCTGGTCGATATCTGGGAACAAATCAAAGAGGCACTTGTCGCGCACATCTGAAGGAAGTCTGCCGCTGTGACTTTCCATAAAGCCATTCCACATTTTTACGTTAAATTGCTTGTCGAGGACAACGATCCCTACGTCCACGGTTTGCAGCATGTCGATGATCCAATGAAACTCCTGCATTTCACTTACGGCCTGATCACTCATTAAAAGTCCTCCAGTAAATGCGCTAACTTGTAATTCATGACTTCCATGGATGCCTCAGTGAACAGCAGAATCAACTCACACACTACGTTGTAGCCTTCCAGCCCGTATGAGATTTCAATGGCAAGGGTGCGGCGCCATTTAAGCTTGCCGGTATTAATAATATCGGAGATGTTTCGATGCTGCCCCAATACAACGGGTTGCCCTTGCGCAAAAGACACATCTAACTGTTCAGCAATACCGCTCAGGCAGGTTCCAATCAGTATACTGGCCGCATCCATTAACAGCTCAAGTTGTTTCTGGTCATCTACATCGCCCGAAATATTCAGAATCTTTGCTACGTCGCCCAGACTGGAGTCACTTAAAATGCACAAAGCCTCACCCTGTACGCCGGGCCCTACGAAGCCCTGACACACAGCACTTACCCGTTCGTGGGTTTCAATGTCACTGAGCAGCATATGTAGCTCAGTGACTTCAATAAGATTGACATTGGGAATAGGCAAATGCACAAACACATTCAGGGTTCTGGCAAGGTGATCGCCAGCGCGGCCCATCGCGATATTCGTTATCTCCTGATAGCAATCACGAATATCCGGATCCAGCGGCGTAGTATCGACTTCCGGCTCTGGCTCGGCCTCTAACAGGTTGTTTGAGGTCAGAACGTCATGTAGTTCGGCTGCACTCACGGGTTTTCTTATAAACGCCACTGCGCCTAGCGCTTTCACGCGATCATGAGCCTCAGGTTGCACGTCACCTGATATCACCACAACCTTGGTGTTTAACCCCTCTGACTGAATAGCCTGGAGCGTTTGATAGCCGTCCATGACAGGCATATTGAGGTCCAGCAAGAGCAACTGCCCCTTCCCTTCCTTTAGCGCACCTACCGCTTCCTGCCCATCTTTTGCAAAATGGATCGCTACCTCCCAATCCTGAGGTAAACACTTGGCCACCTGTTTGCGGGCAACCAGGGAGTCATCACAAATCAATACAGAATACATGGCTATCCAGAAGTAAAAGCGAACTCGCTGTCATAGACGTTTGGTCTCTTTAACGAATAGCAGTAGTCTGGTAAAAATCAATGTTTATTGCCTGTTTACGCGCAAGTTTCCTTGCATGTGACAACTTTAAGAGTGCAGCAAATGATGCTTGCGAACATAAAGGTTAATCGTTTCCGTGACACGGCATAGACGCCCGTATCGATATCCCAATATTGAGTACTGGCAAAACACGAAAGAATGTTCAGTTGAGATTAGAATAACAGAGGCAACACAACGGCGGTCATCACGCCATTGACACATAGCCCCACGGTTGCGAGTGCCCCCTGAATCTCGCCCATGTGCAGTGCTTTTGCCGTACCTACAGCATGACAAACTGAGCCCAGAGGAACGCCCTGCGCCTCAGGTAAAGTGACATTGAACACCCTGTAAGTTAACGGCGCGGCCAAAGCGCCTACGATACCGGTGATAATCACAAACGCGGCAGCTAACGCGGGTATACCGCCAATAATCGCCCCGGTTTCCATAGCAAGCGGGCTGGTAATAGACTTCACCAGCATGGTCATTTGAATAGCCAGTGGCGCGTCCATGATATACACCATCAGCCAGGCCAACACGGGTGCAATAACGCCTCCAACGGCAACGCTTAACAATAATGGCCAGCCGAGATGTCGTATACGCTGCCACTGATTAAACAGAGGTACCGCTAAAGCGACTGTTGCAGGCCCAAGCAACCAATGCAGTAATCCGGCATATTGATGGTATTGCGCCACCGGGGTATCCGTAATGCCAAGCAACACACCCACAGCGATTGCCGTAAGCGTAAGGGGGTGTATTAATGGATGATTGTTTAACCGACGAAATACCCATACCGCAAAGCTGTAAAAGACCAGGGTGATACCCAGCCAAGCGGCGCTCTGCCAACTCAGTGTATGATTAACAACAGAGAATACTGGTGTCAGCGTTTGTGCTAGAGACGTAACAGCCATTAGCGCGAGTCCTGCACTTTACGCTTCAATATTTGCTGCGCAATCCTGGCAGTAATCCCCATACTCAGCACCGTTGTTATAACCAGCGCCAGTACTATCCCAGTCAGGTTCTGCTTCACTTCAGGCCAAAATGCCATAACCCCCACAACAGCGGGAACAAATAACAGGGTCATATGACCCAGCAATGGTTGCGCAACCTGACCCACCGCGCCTGGTGACCCTTGTCGAAACAACAAGATAACCAGCAACAGCAACATACCGATTAGCGCGCCGGGTAAGGGTACACGGGTAATTTGCACCAACCACTCGCCGGTTAAATAGCAACTCACAATACCAATAAAACCCAATGCGCTACTGATAGCCTTTGGCATAGCTGTCTCATTCAATTAGAAATTCTGACCATCATAACCGCACAAAGTCGGCCGAACCAGAAGACTTGAGTCGTATATACAGGAGATAAACAGTCGTTATGCCTACTTAGGATTGCTATCCAAAAGCGGCAGGCAATGGGGTAAGAGTCGACGACTGATCTTAATACGGCTGCCGTCCTGAAGCTCTACATAATTCACTGTGGGGCTTACCTTATTCAGTCGCTTCACGTGGTGCAAATTAATGATCGCTGAGCGATTTACCCGTACAAAGTGCGCTTTGGGCAAGCGTGTTGCTAACTCAGTCAGCGTTGAACGAACAATCAGGGTTTCTTCCTGCGTATACACGCACATGTAGTCCCCAGCTGCTTCCACGTAACGAATTCGCTGCCAGTCGATGCAATGCCATCCACTGCTACTTCGCAACGAAACCTGCTGTTGTGACGCAGTACTGCGTGTTTTTAACACTGACAGTTCCTGCATGAGCCTGGCCGGCGAACAAGCCCGCTGCCAACTCAGGCGTTTAATAATCCAGTGCCACTTTAAGGCATTCAGGCGCGCGTTGTAGGCTTCAATGAGCCCAGTCATTTGCTGTTGCCGAAGGGAGACTGGTGCGTCGGGTTGGTAAAAACGGTGGATCCCGGTCGCAAACCCGTCAATGGCCTGCTGATTGTTGTACCCGCAAAGTACGCTTAGTGCTGGACGAGGATGGGCAGAAGACAGGCTTTCCAGCTCCTGGCAACCCACAACAATGATTTTGAGACTGGTCTCAGGTTCAGTTTGCTCACCGACAATGGCTACCCGGTCTCGTAACGTCGCCTGACGGTGAAAATGCGACAACAAATCCTGGGTAAATTCACACCGAAATGCTGGCAATGCAAGTTCACGCAAACTACTTGAGAATGCGTTCGCCATTTTACCTTCAGTCATAACGAACGAGATAACCTCGGTTCGCGATTTGTTCAGCACGTAATTACCTTCTGAAAAAAGAGGCTGCCTCCTGACAACCTCAAACCCAGGGAAAGGGAAAAAAAACGTTATCGTTTAGCGGTTAAGCTGCGCTCATCTAAATTGGTGCGTTTCGCGATCAGCGCACCGGTTTCATTTGCCTTGTTGTTCATCGCAAAGCTATACATATCCTGCCCATTGCAGACAAGGCCTTCGGCCAGGGTTCGATAACTTACGCCACTGGCTTTAATGGCCCGATAAAGCGACAGTCGGTTGTTATCTTTAATCGCCTCACACACAGCAACCAATTTCTTTTCCATACTCGCAGACATTGTGCCCGCCTGAGCTGAGCCCGCGGCTGCAATTGAACTGAATACCAAAAGGGTGGCCGCGGCCAGTGGAACAGTAATACGGTGACTAACTTTCATGATCTTATCCTCTGATTAACTCGATGCTGCGCAGGGAAACACAGCAAAAACTTTCCGGTACGCACCTATACAGTAGAGATTGAAAGTGAAAAGGTTGTCTCAGAAACGTTAAAATGCTGCTATTTGAGATTTTGCGACAAACGGGATATAACTGCAGTTAAACGGTCGGATTAACATTAAAGTTAATCGCGCAGGCCACACAATTTGTAACATTCGAAGAAAGGAGTAAATCGCTTCATCACTGCAAATCAAGTGCAGCGAGCTAGCGATTTACGGATTGTCGCTTCGCAATCTGTAAAAAAGGAAAACCCCGTGTTAAGTCATAAACAGTATGAGGATGTTAAGCACCTTATCGCACCCGGTGACATTATCGCCTTTGGCGGCACCAGCTTGTTTTCGCGCTGGACCAAACTGACAACAAGTTCAGTGGTCACGCACACAGCACTGGTAATTGATTCCCCCGACACCCCGACAGACCAGCACTTGAATGACCTCACCATGATAGAAGCGACCTCGATTAAAGGAAAAAAGGGAGTAATGCACAATTATGTTGGGGAGCGCATACGGACCTATAAAGGCGATATCTGGTGGTTGCCACTACACAACGACGCAAAGACTTCGCTTGAACAGAACTGGCTTCAATTCCACGACTTCCTCGCCGACCAGTTAAATAAGTCTTACGATATCTGGCAGCTGTTTGGCGCCGCCATAGACACTTTTGACGACCACAAGTGGTTCAGGTGGCTGACCTATAACCGACGTAAATTCAACCGCTGGTTTTGTTCTGAACTCGTCGCAGAAGGCTTGCGACACGGGGGAGTGCTGAGTGAACTGAATGCCTCTGAAACCACACCGAAAGACGTATGTCAGTTTAATATTTACGACCGTCGCTATGTGCAGCTAAAAGGAACGCCCAAGCCGATACCGCAGTTTAATACGCTGGACCCCGAAGGATGGGGTTTTGTAGAGGGGTTTGAAAAAAGCAGGTTATCGAACGAATAACCTGCAATACACAATTTAAAAAATGCTGTCCTGATGAACGCGAATAAACATAGACGTACCCGCTTTGGAGTAGTCAATTTTGTATTCTTTGCCATTCAGGGTCTGAATAAAAATCAGTGTTTTTTCATCGCCGAACACTTCGCCCGAGGTTACGTCAACCAGCTCCATGTCCATCATTTTTGCTTCGCGTTTGTTATCCGGCACTTTGCCTTCGTATTGTTTTATACCGCGAAAGGTAACAACAATAGGCGGCGCTTCGTCGCCATTGATGATTAATAAGTCAAACTTGCGAATTTTGTGAATAAGCGTATTTCGGCCACTAACCAAATATGGTTTTTCAGTCATTATTATTCTCCAGATGGATTGCCGATGTGAAGAAATTCTCATTAAGTAGCTGAAAGATAGCAGACAACCAATAAATTTGCACTAATCTCGCCAGTGCAAAAAAGCAATTATTTACAACAAACTGATAACATAGCGACAGTCACACCCAAAGCGATGAAAATTCGCTCAGTTAAGCGCACCGGATGCATGACATGGGGTGACAAGGCATAAAAAACTGCTTATACTTGCGCCCGCTTATCGAATGATAACGCGTCGCAACATTTCAAATGGCCCTATAGCTCAGTTGGTTAGAGCATCCGACTCATAATCGGCAGGTCCCCTGTTCAAGT
>NZ_CFIDRX010000014.1:0-44657 GCF_984433645.1 Marisediminitalea sp. | reverse complement strand
GGCTTTCGGTCATGGCAAACACCCGGGTCGGCAAACCTTCGCCGTATACCGGCATAGATCGGGCCTGTTCGAGCTGCGCTTTAAAGCCGTTTGTCTGTGCGTTTGCCAGGTTATTGGCGCGCAAAGACGTTGCAACCAGGTCCTGATTGGCCCCACTGCTGGCGATATAGAGTAATTTGTCCATGACTGCCTTTTGACGCTTTATTTACACTTAACAGTGAATGTGCAAAGGCAATGCCAAAAGTGCCAAAACAAACGAGATAAAAGAAAAGGGCTGCAGTTGCAGCCCTTTAGGGAAATGCCGAAGGCTTATCGGATGTTCAGAATAGTCTGGTTAAGCTGGTTGTTAACTTCCAAGGATCGCGAGTTAGCCTGGAAGTTACGCTGAGCAATAATCAGGTCAATCAGCTCAGTGGTCAGGTTTACGTTTGCCTGTTCCAGTGCTGATGAGTTGATTTCACCAAATGTACCGGTAGTCGCTTCACCGGCAAGCGCTTCACCCGACAAAATACTCTCTTTCCACTGGGTATTGCTTTCCTGTGTCAGACCCTGTTCGTTTGAGAAACGCACCAGCGCAACTCGTACAATTGGCTCTGATGTACCGTTTGAGAATGTAGCACGCACCAGACCGTCAGGACCGATATCGATGCCGGTCAGACGACCAACTGGCAAACCATCCTGTTCCAGTGACGTTACCTCGAATGCAGAGGCAAACTGCGTCGGTTCATTCGGAGTCGCGCCATTCGGGTCAAGGTTGAAGTCTATAGAGATTTGCTGCGTTGGATCTGAGCCATTCGCCAGAATCGTGCCGCCAAGGGCTTCGGTTTGAATTTTCAGGTTTGATTGTGCAATGCCGTCGGGTGATTCGATACCAGAAAACTCCCCGCCCTGACTGAAGATCAGTTTCGCGGCAGTCACACCATTACCCGTGTTTGTACCAGCGCTGTTAACCGCTGTTGTCGGGTCCGAATTCGTGCCATCCGAATTCACCATATCAACCAGGGTGTCGTCTACCGCAGCAACAACGTACCACTCGTTGTCGGTCCCTACCGCATTGTCCTTGATAAAGTAGTAGGTCATAACATGGCTGTCACCCAAAGAATCATAAACGGTCACAGATGTTGCGGCGTTATACGTTAATGGATCCTCCGGATCAAAATTAGCTGGATCCAGCGCTCCGTCGCCTGCCGGCAGGTTCATTCGAATATCCACTTCAGACGTTTGTTGTGGGTTGCCCGATGAATCAGGAATACGCACGGGTACAGTTGTACTTAACGCCACTGACGCACTTGTGCCGTCAGAGTTAACCGGGAAACCCACCAGGTTGTCACCCGCGCTGTTTACCACAAAGTTATCTGAGTCCAGTTTAAACTGACCGGCACGCGTAAATGAAAAATCACGAGAGGTGATTTCAGGCACGGTGGCAAAGAAACCATTACCGGTAATTGCCAAATCCAGTGCGGTATTGGTAAATTGCAAACTACCTTGGGTAAATTGCTGCGCGACTTCTTGTGTCAGTACCCCGTCACCCACTTTGGTTTTACCGCCAGCCAACAAAGAGGCTGCGTACACATCACCAAATTCTGCACGTGACTCTTTAAAACCTACCGTGTTGACGTTTGCAATGTTATTGGCGGTGGTGTCCAAATCTTTCTGTGCGGCAGATACGCCACTTAATGCAATATTAAAAGACATGAGTTCTTTCTCCTACTAACTGCCGATTTGAATGACGTCACTGAGATTAATGCTGACATCACCTTCTAAATTCAAAATAATTCCCTGACTACTGCTAGCCAGACTAACGCTGCTGACGTGACGGTGAATAGCGGTAGAAATTGCCACGCCCTCACCGTTAACTTCACCAGCTGCACTGACCACGTAGTCGCCGGGCGGCATAATATTGCCGCTGCTGTCAGTGCCGTCCCAATTAAATTCGATATTACCTGCCGGCTGGGTGCCAGCATTGATAACGCGTACCACTTCACCGTTAGGGTTGGTGATGGTAATTTCCATGTTCTGCACAGTTTGGTCGTTAACCACAAAACCACTTAAACCCGCGCCTTCACTGGCCATATGACCGATGTTGCTCTCGACCAGTACATTCTGGCCAATTAACCCGGAAGCCTGTAGCGCCTGGTTTGAGGTCATTGACGTTGCGAACGTCTCAAACTTTTCGTTGAGCTTGCTGATACCGTCTGCCGTGGTGAACTGGGTCATTTGCGACACCATCTGATCGTTGTCTACCGGCTTGGTCGGATCCTGATTGGCCAGCTGCTCAGTCAGTAAGGCAAAGAAGTCTTCCTGACTCAGTGACTGTTCGGAACCATCGACAACCGGGACCGTTTCTTCCTGCCAGTACAAGTTGTCGGTTAAGCCTGTTGTGGTGTTAACTATACTCACAATACTATCCTCTTAAGGCCTGCCATTACTGGCCTTGGCCGAGCATCATTACACGACGGAAGATGCGTTTGGTGGTATCTGCTACCTGAATATTGGTTTCGTAAGCTTTTGACGCCGACATCATATCTGCCATCTCTTCAACGATGTTGACGTTTGGCTTGTAGATGTAGCCATTTTCATCTGCTAACGGGTTGTTTGGCGCATATTCGACATTTAGCGGCTTATTGCTCTCTACCACGCCCAGTACTTTCACTTCAGTACCTTTCATTTGTTCACCGGAAGCGCGCTGCAGCTCAGCAGCAAATACAGCGTGGCGTGCCCGGTATGTATCACCTTCGCTGCTACTCACTGTATTGGCATTGGCAATGTTACTGGCTGTGGTATTCAGACGAACGCTCTCGGCATGCATACCCGTTGCAGAAATTGACATAACATCAAATAAACTCATTAGCCTTGTCCTCCACCGCTAAGCGCTTTTTTCATGCCTTTAATTTTGCCATCCAGGAACTGAATGCTGGCCTGATAACGCATAGATGTATCTAAGAATTCGTTACGTTCGCGCTGCACTTCCACCGTGTTACCGTCTCCGGTGTCAGGTTGTGACGGAATGCGGAAACCGATTTCCGCCGACGAGGTCATGCCACCGCTGATATGATTTTCGTGAGTACGTGTCATTTTCTGACCGCTGCTGTATTGCGCCGACGCCATAGCTTGTTTGAAGTCTATGCCTCGGGCTTTGTAGCCTGGGGTGTTGGCGTTCGCCAGGTTACCGGCGATCACTTCCATTTTGTCGTTGCGAATATTCAACGCCTGTTGATGGAAGCCGGTCAGTTTGTCTAGATTAATTGCCATGAGCACTACTCCTAATACTTAGTCTTGACTAAGCAAGGGCAGTGCCAACAAATATCAAAGAAGAGGATAAAAAGACAAAGTACTTTTAATACAACAAGTTAACTAGTCTTTCTTAGCGTAATACAAACCTGGATTACATTTGACCATGCGGTAACTCTCTGCCGCAGAGGCAACCGACTCAGACGCACCAAGGAAGAGGATGCCGCCTGGTTGTAATTGTCCGGCAATTTGTTGCAGTATTTTTTGTTTAATCTCGGTAGAGAAGTAAATCAGCACGTTACGGCAAAAAACGATATCGAATTTGCCCATCATGCTATAACTGTGCAGCAGGTTCAGGCTGCGAAAGCTCACCATGCGACGTACTTCGGGGCTAACCTGCATCATGCCGCTTTCATGCTGTGTAAAGTAGCGCTGGCGACGATCTGCCGACAAGCCTCGCGACAACGACAGCTCATCATATAGCCCTTGTTCGCATTTTTTCAGCATATTGCTGGACAGATCCGTTGCGACTATTTCTACGCTGAGGCTCCTAGCCGCCGGACTTTTGCGCTGAAACTCCAACACAGACATACCAATGGAATACGGCTCTTGCCCTGATGAGCAAGCCGCGCTCCAAATGCGCAACCGACGTTGTTTTGTAGCCAGCTCAGGTAATATCTGATTGATCAGCAGGTCGAAGGGATAAGAGTCTCGAAACCAGAGCGTCTCATTGGTGGTCATTGCGTCGATGACTTGCTGTAGCAAGCTGCGATTATGACCAGAGATAGCAACCCCCAGTAATTCATCCATACTGGACAGCTGATGTTCGTACAACAACCCGGCCAGTCGGCTTCGCACAAGGTACTGCTTGTTATCTCCCAGTACTATGCCGCACTGCTGCTCAAGAAATTCCCTGAAACGGCGGTAAGCGTCGGGTGATACATCCTTATTAACCAATCGGTTAGTACTCCGTTAATTTATTCAGTGGGTCCGAGCCATTTTTGTACGGCTGAAGCCAATTCGTCAGGGTGGAATTTTGCGATAAAGTCGTCTGCACCGACTTTCTTTACCATGGCCTGATTAAACACACCACTCAATGACGTATGCAGAACTACGTGTAGTTTTTGCAGTTCCGGGGTGTTCTTAATTTCAGCCGTAAGGGTATACCCATCCATTTCCGGCATTTCGATATCGGAAACCAGTACTCCGACTTTATCGGTGACATCACCAGTTTCTGCAGCAATCTCTTTTAGTCGGTTAAGCGCTTCCAGGCCGTTTTTTGCCATTTCGATTTCGAGACCCAGGGTTGTCAGGGCACGTTTAACCTGATTACGGGCAACAGAAGAGTCATCCGCAATGAAAATAATCTTGTCTTTAAACGCTGTTGTGTCCAGCGCATCGGCCACCTCAGCGCTAACGTCCGTATTCAGCGGCGAAATTTCGTTGAGGATTTTTTCCACATCGAGAATTTCAACCAGTTCTTTATCTACCTCAGTGACCGCAGTCAGGTAGCTAGCGCGGCCAGTACCCTGAGGCGGCGGCATAATCGCATCCCAATTGGTGTTGATAATGCGTTCAACGGCCCCGACCAGGAAGCCTTGTACAGAGCGGTTGTATTCAGCAATGACAATAAAGGCGGTTGATAAATCTTCTATGCGGCGGCCGCCGGTTGCCATACTCAGGTCGATAACTGAAATGGTTTGCCCCCGGATGTGAGCAACACCACGCACCAGCGGATTTAACTTCGGCATTGAGGTGAGTGCAGGACATTGCAGTACTTCACGAACTTTAAATACGTTTATTCCGAATCGTTGTCGGCCATTTAGGCGGAACAGCAACAACTCCAGTCGGTTCTGTCCGACGAGTTGCGTGCGCTGATTAACCGAATCCAAAATTCCAGACATACATCACCTCAGTATTAAATGTGGGCACAAACTTTGCTGCCCTAGTGTTATTGACGACGGTGTCAAAAACCTGTCATTCAGGCTCTTTCATCATCAAACTTGCTGATTTACTTTAATAATAGTCAAAATGAAAATATCTGAACATGAAAAAATTTGAAAGTTTTTTTACACGCACTCACATCGCATTCATCTTGACTGCAGCTATCACAATAGCTCACTTTCAGGCAATTGCCCAACAAAACCCCGTGTCTCAACACGAAAAAATTGCGCTGGGCGTAGAACAGTTTATTACCCGGCAACTTGAGTCGAATCAAACAGATGAATTTGCCGACAATCTGTTAATTGATGTCACACCGGTAGACAGCCGTATCAAGATTCCGGATTGTAGCCTGCCGTTTGAATATGACGTTGATTCCGCCACCCTCACGCAAAGCTACCTGACAGTAAGAGTGAGTTGCAATGACAATAACTGGTACCTGTTTACCACGGCCAAAGTAACCCGCACCCGCACAATTGTCGTGACGGCAAGTATGATTAGTCCGAATACGGTTATTTCTGCCGGCAATGTGACGCTGGCCGAAGTTGACATAAAGCAACTCCGCCACACGCCTTACACCTCAGTAGATGCCGTTGTCGGTGCGCGATTGAAATACCGGGTGCGGGAAGGCCAACCCGTGCAAAGCAATATGCTGTGTTTTGTATGCAAAGGCGATAGAATTACCATTAGTGCTCGCGCCGCAGGTATGGCAGTTAAAACATCCGGCATTGCTCAGCAGGATGGTGTGATTGGCGACACCATCAGAGTCGAAAACAGCAACTCCAGAAAAACAGTCGTCGCCGAAGTCGCGAGTACGCAGGAAGTCGTTGTAAATTTATGATATGCTTGGCAAAGCACAAGTCAGAATTTAGTTGTAATTAGATCTAAAGATAATCCGCCTTTGGCCGATATATATACTGAGGTTTCAAAGGTAGTGGAAATTAATTATGGCAATTAATAATGTAAACAATGGGTTACCCAAAGCGCCTGTTGACAATAACAAAGTCAACACGCAGCAGCAAACCCAACAGAATCAGTCTGCAGCTAAACAAGCGGCAACTGCTCAGGCACAACAGGCAACCACCGCGCCCCGTCAGGACTCGGTGTCGTTGACGCAGTCTGCGCAGCAGCTTAGTCAGGTGCAGAAGAAAAGCGCAGATGCGCCGGTAAATCAAGAAAAGGTCGACAAACTGAAGAAAGCCATTCAAAGTGGTGAGTATAAGGTTGATCCGCAATCGCTAGCGAAGAAAATCGCGCGGTTGGAATCTGAAATTTTTGGGCTGAAGTCTTAGAAAACAGGTCACAATGACTACAACAATCTCTGAACAACTGGCAAAGCAAATCGAACAGCTCTCAGCGCTAAAAGCACTGCTGGAAAAAGAATTGCATTTGATTAGTTCCAGAGATGCCGAGTCGCTCATGACATTGTTAAAAGACAAAGAGCAGCTCCTGTCAGATATCCAACACCTTGATGAAACCGTAAACCCTCAATTAAAGGCGCTTCAACAGGAAGCGCCTTTGTCGTCTGAGCTCAATGAACTGGTCGAACAGGCTAAAACCTTGTTGAGCGAATGCCAGTACTGTACTGAAGTTAATCAGGTTGCTGTCGAGCAAGGTCAGTTACGGCTTGCACATTTGCGTAACCTGATGATGGAAGTACGCGCCAAAGAATCGCTTACCTACGACAAAGCCGGTAAGAAAAAAGGCGGCTTTTCCGGCAAGGGCGTGAGCGCCTGATTTAACAGGCTGCCCCCTGTCTTTCCTTTTACTGCTGTTCGCTAATCCACTGCTGTACGTTCGCTTCAAGCACATTTAATGGAATTGAGCCCGAACCTAACACCACGTCATGGAAATCCCGGATATCAAACTTATCGCCGAGCGTGATTTCCGCCTGCTCTCGCAATTCGAGTAGTTTGAGTTGCCCGATTTTATAGGCCAGCGCCTGACCCGGCATGGTAATGTAGCGGTCAATTTCGTTGACGATATCTTCTTTGCTCTTTGCCGCATTTTGCGTGAAGTAGTCAATGGCTTGCTGACGTGTCCAACCTTTGTAATGAATACCGGTATCAACGACCAGTCGCACTGCTCGCCACATGTCATAAGTAAGCTGACCGAATCGCGAGTAAGGATCCTGATACAAGCCCATCTCATAGCCGAGCCGCTCGCTGTACAAGCCCCACCCTTCTATGAATACAGTGAATCCCTGTAACCGGCGAAACATGGGCAAATCCCCCAGTTCCATTTGCAGTGCAATTTGTAAGTGGTGCCCCGGCACAGCCTCGTGCACGCTGAGTACTTCCATTTCATATTTTGGCCGCGTACCGGGCTCGTGAAGATTCACAAAATAGTAGCCAGCACGGAGGCCATCGGCCGACGGAGGTTGGTAATATGCGGTTGTTGTATCTGGGGCTACTGCGTCAGGTATGGCTTTTAACCCATACGGCATGCGCGGCAGTTTCCCGAATAATTTTACCAACTCGGGATCCAGCCGCTTACTCACCGCTAAATAAGCATCAAACAGGGCTTCAGGCGTCTCATAATAAAATTGCGGATCCGTTCTTAAGAAATGAATAAACGCATCGAACCCTCCGTCGAAGCCAACTTCGTCGATAATCTCCATCATCGCAGCTCGGTTTTTTGCCACTTCCTGCAGGCCTATCTGATGTATCTCATCCGGTGTCAGCGCTGTGGTAGTGAAATAACGAACCAGGTGTTCATAAAATTCACGGCCTTTAGGAATGTCCGACAAACCATGGGTGTCCCGGCACGCCGGCAAATAGGTGTCGTTAAAGAAGGTAGTAAATTCGCGGTACGCGGGAATAACCTGACTGGCTAGCACCTGTTTGGCCCGGCTTCGCAAACGCTGTTTATCCTGCTCACTAAACGCGTCAGGCAGTGTTTTGAAGGCCTTGTAAAACAGGCTGTCTTCAGGATTGTCGACCAATTGTTTGGCAAGCTGCCCTGAGACTCTCGACAAGGTTTCACGCGGCGGCATGACGCCCTTTTCAATACCTGACTGCATCAATGCGGTAGTCTGTTCAACAAGCGTTGGCAAAGCTTCTAATCGCGCTAGCCAGCGCTCGTAATCGGCAACGCTTTCCAGAGGAACGTAATTGGCAAAGTTATCGAGGGTTTGCACCCCACCTCGCTGATTAACCTGCATTAAATACGACTGGAACTGGTGCTCATCGATGGCCATTTCTAGTTGCCACTTGTACAAGTCGTAATTCAGCTGTTGCTGTTCGGAAAGCGCCTTTTTGTCTATAGCGTATAACCGGGACAGCGCTTGTTTGTCTTCCTCGTGACGGCGCTGGATGGCGACCATCGACAAGTCACTCCATTGACCGTGAAGCTTCTCATCACCTAATCGGTAATAACTGGCCATTTCAGGATTCTGGGTAATGAAGCGTTGCCATTCCTTGTCCAGGAAGTCGGTAAGCAGGCTATCCGCTGTCGCCACGGTGATTGCCTGTGCGGATTGATTCGCAGACTGAGAGGGAGTTGAAGTCGTGCTACTGCAACCGATCAGGCTGCAACAGCTCGCGATCGCAAAAGGGACCGCCAGTAGTGCTGTTCTCATGATAATTCCGTCGTTAGTTGAGGCCGGTTTTCCAAAGGCCTTTTTTATCGTTCGGAATAACTATAGCAAGCGAACTCACATCAGCACAGAAGGGCAAATAACCGGATTCAGTTCACTTGGTATGGGGGTTCAGTTGTCGACCACTGCCGATTAATAGTAACGCACGTTCTTCACCCGCTGCGGGCGTGCTGTAGACAAATAAATATTATATACCTGCTGCATGTCTAACTGCAGTTCGGTTGCATAAGTGTCGTCACCTACCGGATAGGCTTTCACCACTTTCGCTCCGCGGATCACCCCTTCTACGGAAGCCTGAAGCTGGGCATTATTGATCACCATGTTTGCCAGTGACTGTTTGCCATTGATACGCTGCCCGTATACCTGCTCGGCCAGTTCGCGATACGCATCCAGCTTGGAAGCTTTCATCGCCATGATATTTTTTTCCGCATCATTCACGCCCATTTGCGAGCCGATAGGCGCATAACCTACTGCGGTAAGTACCGGATACTCCGTTGGCTCAACGGTTTCCCACTCTACGTGCTTGTCGAACATCGACGTGCAGCCTGTTGCAATAAGTACTGCAACAACGACAGCCAGTGACCTTAGAATCTGAGTAGACGTTTGCGAAAAAATCATAATGTATTGCACCGTTTAATGACCAACGTAATGGCAATGACTACGCAATAACCGTGCCCAGGTAAAATACGGAACAAAAAATGCTATCAGTGTGTATAAATTGACACTGTCTGTGTCGAATAACCCGTGTACGAAGCACAGAAAATGCACCGTATACACGTATGAAGCCAGTACTGACAGGCTTCGACGATGAAGGTAACACGCAGCGATTGAGTATGAATATGTGCAATAAGTCGAATTTTGCAGCGGGCGTCAGCCGGTCTTTATGGGCGGCATTCTGCCTGTTTACTTGCCTGTGCGGGCAATCTTATGCCGCCTGGTTTGAAACTCAGGGGCAAGCGGCCGTGCTTAACGGCAACAAGGTACAAGCCAAGCAACAGGCCACGCAGGAAGCATTGAGACAGGCGATGTTGTTCGCCGGGGCATCAGTAACCAGTGTCCAGCAACTAACCAATGGCCTGCTTAACAGCGAGCGCATGGAAATTTCTGCCTCAGGCGAAGTAAAAGAGCTGCAACTGGTGTCAGAAACCTGGCACGACGACTTCGTGACGGTGCGTGTCCGTGCCGATATTTTTCCCACAGACCAACATTGCGCGTCGGCCGGCTATACCAAAACCATTGCAACCAGTTATTTTCCCGTAATGGAACGTCAGCACACTCAGGATGGGCAAATTCAGGAAATTGGTCAGCAACTTGCGCAAAAACTGCAATACGCCTTTGACACCACAGCCCAATACGGTGTGATAAGCACGATTGAGCCGTATACTGTTAGGTGGCAAGCTCGTCAGGTGAGAGCTCAAGCCACAGCACTGGCAGCACAAACTCAGGCGCAATTTGTTTTGACTGGCGTTATAGAAGACATCAGTGTGCATCGTCCGCAGCATTCAGCGTTAGCATTCTGGAAAGACAATGCGCCAACCCGCAGCTTTCGCTTTAAGACCGAACTTATTGATGGTGTAAATGGCGCCCCGATCTTTTCTAAAACTTACAGTATGTCTGCTGCGTGGGAATTCGATAAGTTTGCACAATTAGACGCGAGTACGCATGCCTTCTGGCAAAGTGCGTTTGGTCAATCACTGCAAGAACAAATCCAGCAAATGCAGAGCGATATTGATTTGTCGTTGGCCTGTGTGCCGGCAACGGGGCGGGTAATTCAGGTTGTTGCCAACAACAGTCTGTCAGTGTCGTTAGGGCGCCAGCACGGCGTTATGGTAGGTGATGAACTGGCGTTGTATCAAATTCAGGAGGTCAATAACCCCCGCGGAGAGACGTTCTTGCAATACCGCATTCACCCTGTCACGGTAACCGTTGTTGAAGCCTATGCTGACAATGCGTTAGTCACTGCCAGCGACGACAGCCTGCTGGGTAATATTCAGCCTAATGACTTTGTGGCAAAACGATAACGGTTCTACAATGCGGCAATAGCGTCGGCTATTGTCGCTCTGTATTGTGACTCCTCAAATACGATTGAAGGAAAATCCTTATAACACCAGTGTTCGTTGGATGGTTTAACTTGCTTATCCCGATAGGGATTTCGCCAATGCTGCCAACTGACGAAACCATCACTGATGTGAACGGCACCGGTAACGAACCAACACTCCCATTCTCCACAGTCACACGCCAATGGCATAAATCGTTCTCCGCTGCTCAGCATTCGAAGCTTGAGATCGCCAACGGTTAGCCAGTCTGTATAGGCACCGGCAATGGTATCGGTGAAGCGCGATTCATAGGTCTCGAACATGGATAACAAGGGTTTACCGTCGACCATAACTCGCAGACGCTGGTCTTCTTTTCCGTGGATGGGGAGTAACTCCAGAGCCAGTGAATTAATCATGTCGACTTCCTTTTAAACAGCGTGAGTAGTGTGTCAGATTACTACAACGTACAAATAATCAGCAAATAAACCCGTATTGACAGGACGATAGTTAACATAGCGCGGCAGACTGGTTATGATACCGATCTCGTCCCTGTAGTTTAATGGATAAAACAAGGCCCTCCTAAGGCTTAGATCCAGGTTCGATTCCTGGTGGGGACGCCATTACACCTGCAAAACCGGTATCTACAAACACCACGTTAAACGCCTCCAAGGTACAGTGTTAAACATCACACCGTTGAACAATACTCTTTACCAATGCAGTTCGTCTGGCAGCACACTTTTTAAAATCCGGGTTAAGCACAAACAATTACCGCAGATTAGCTACGATTATGATCGGTTACTTCAGCGTGGCATGTGTGCAAGGCTTTAATCCGAAGGTCACGCTGGTTGTATTCGTGATATCAATAGGGTATTTATTATTGGCATTACTCACTCGGCATGAAAATAAAATGTGATTTGCCGAGACGCGGTTGATCAAGACAACCCGGCAAGCAGTATAATAGTAGTAGTAAAGAGGGTGTTATGTACGATCACAACGACGATTTTCAGGATTTCTTACAGGAAATGGGCGACGTTAAACCGATTAAATCGGACGATCGCGTGCGCCTGGATAACACCCAACAAACGCTTGCCAAACAACTGCGCCGTGAAGCGATAGCCGCGAATCAACAGCGCTTAAATCCCTTTACCATGGAAGGAGTGAAGCCGGTCGATCCGTTGGATTACCTGGAGTACAAGAAACCCGGCATTCAGGATGGTGTGTATAAAAACCTGCGATTGGGTAAATACGACATTGAACAAAAAGTGTCATTGAATGGCTTGTCGCTTAATGATGCCAGCCAGTTACTTTACACAAAACTGGAGGCCGCTCATCAGCGCGGTGTGCGCACGCTGCTTATCCAGCATGGTAAAGGTGAACAAAGCAAACCGTTTCCCGCACTGAAAAAATCTTACGTCAAACACTGGCTGCCGCAATTGGATATCGTCATTGCTTTTCACACAGCACAACCGCAACACGGCGGCTTAGGTGCAACCTACGTACTGTTGAAAAAGCATCCGAATCAGAAAATGATAAATCGCGAAAAACAGGCAAAGCGATAACCTGCCAGGACTGGCCGAATTATCGTAATTATTTGATTTTATTACTTACTTTGAAGTGATATGTTCTGCGTTGTTGCTGATTTCACTGGATTGAGCCGACGTGCTGAATGCTGCTGTAACGATCATAAACAATACCGCGATTGCAACACCGGTCAAACCGAAACCTTTACTAGAACGATTCATGTTCGTCTCTTATTATGCCAAGACCACTGCTAGGAGGTAGACAGCGATGATAACTCAACCCCTACAAGTCCTTGTAACCATTCAGCATTCCATACTGATTGCACTAATTTAAAGCAATATTGAAATGCTGGCAAGGTGTCTGGACAAATTTTTGACACCTTACCGTCATATTTTTGAAATTATTCTACAAACACACGTGCATTGCGGAATATACGCATCCATGGCGAGTCTTCTTTCCACTCGTCAGCACGCCATGAATTCGCCACTGCGCGGAATACCCGCTCTGGGTGCGGCATCATGATTGTGGCACGGCCGTCGGTACTGGTTAAGCCGGTGATCCCCATTGGAGAGCCATTCGGGTTAGCAGGATACTGACTGGCGACATCGCCGTAGTTATTCACATAACGCAGCGCAACGTGAGGCTGTGCAGCATGTAATGCGCCATCGCTGGCAAACTCTGCGCGGCCTTCACCGTGAGATACCGCAATTGGCATGCGCGAGCCTGCCATGCCGTCGAACAACACCGACTTGGACTCCATCACTTCAACCATCGCCACCCGCGCTTCAAAACGCTCAGATTGGTTGGTCACAAAGTGCGGCCAGTGTTCGGTACCAGGAATCAGCGACTTCAGGTTCGACAGCATCTGACAGCCATTACATACCCCTAGGCTGAATGTGTCCTGACGGGCGAAGAACGCCGCGAACTGTTCACTGGCCAATTCATTAAACAGAATGGATTTCGCCCAGCCTTCACCGGCGCCCAGTACGTCACCGTATGAGAAGCCACCGCAGGCCGCAAGCCCTTTGAAGCCATCCAGCGTAACCGCACCACTCAACACGTCACTCATGTGAACATCAATCGCAGTAAAGCCAGCGCGGTTAAACGCTGCCGCCATTTCAAGGTGCGAGTTCACGCCCTGCTCACGCAGAATAGCAATACGCGGACGAATGCCTTTAGCAATGTAAGGCGCTGCCACGTCGTGGTTAATATCGTAGCTCAACTTCGCATGCAGACCCGGGTCGGCCGCGTCCTGTTTTGCTTTGTGTTCTTGTTCCGCACAGCTTGGGTTGTCACGCAGGGTTTGCATGGCATAGGTAGTTTCAGCCCAGATTGTGCGGTACGCCACACGTGAGTCAGACAGTACCGTGTCACCATTTCGGGTGAAGGTTACTGTATCGTTCTGGTTAAGCTCACCAATTACGTGGGTAACTGAAGCAAGATCGTGCTGCTTAAATACCGCTAACACGTCTTCCAGCGCGCTTTCACTCACCTGAATGACTGCGCCCAGTTCTTCACTGTACAGTGCCGCCAGGTCGTCAGCGCCCAAATCATCAAGGGCAACGGTAACACCGGTTTTTCCTGCGAATGCCATTTCAGCCACAGTGACAAATAAACCGCCGTCTGAACGGTCGTGGTATGCCAACAGCTTGCCGTCTGCCAGTAATGCCTGAATAGCGTTAAAGAAGTTGCTTAGCAGTGCCGGAGAGTCCAAATCAACCGGCGTTTTGCCCAATTGATTGTAGACTTGAGCCAGACAGCTGGCGCCTAAACGGTTTTGACCTGCCCCCAAATCAACCAATAACAAACGCGTGTCGCCTTTGTCGGTACGAAGCTGAGGGGTTACCGTGCGGCGAATATCGGTTACCGCACCAAATGCAGAAATCAGCAGCGACAGCGGAGACGTAACCGCTTTGTCGTTGCCCTGCTCGTCCTGCCAGGCGGTCTTCATCGACATCGAGTCTTTGCCCACCGGAATTGTCAGGCCTAAAGCCGGGCACAACTCTTCACCCACGGCTTTAACGGCTTCGTATAAACCGGCATCTTCCCCCGGGTGTCCGGCTGCGGACATCCAGTTAGCAGACAACTTAATACGTTTCATATCGCCAATGTGCGCTGCGGCAATATTGGTAATTGACTCACCAACCGCCAAACGCGCAGAGGCGGCAAAGTCGAGTAAGGCAACCGGCGTACGCTCACCCATGGCCATCGCTTCACCATGATAAGTGTCAAACGCTGACGCGGTTACCGCAACGTCTGCAACAGGTACCTGCCAGGGGCCGACCATCTGATCGCGGCTGACTAAACCCGTTACGCTGCGGTCACCAATGGTGATCAGGAAAGTTTTCTCTGCGATGGTTGGCAAACGCAATAAGCGCTCGGCGGCATCGGACAGTGTAATTTCACTGCGGTCCAATTCAGGCGATGCCTGCGTTGCCGACGCCACGTCGCGATGCATTTTAGGCGCTTTACCTAACAATACGTCCAGCGGCAAATCAATTGGCTGGTTGTCGAAATGTTCGTCGTTCAGTAACAGGTGTTGCTCTTCTGTGGCTTCACCGATTACCGCAAACGGCGCGCGCTCACGCTTACAAATGGCTTCAAATACGGGCAGTTTCTCAGGTGCAACAGAAAGCACATAACGTTCCTGGGATTCATTACACCAGATTTCCAGTGGTGACATGCCCGGCTCGTCTGACAACACTTTGCGCAGTTCAAAACGACCGCCACGACCACCGTCATTAACCAGTTCTGGCATCGCGTTAGACAAACCACCCGCACCCACATCGTGAATGAACTGAATGGGGTTGTCGTCGCCCAGTTGCCAACAGGCATCAATGACTTCCTGACAGCGGCGCTCCATTTCAGGGTTGTCACGCTGCACAGAGGCAAAATCCAAATCTTCACTCGACTGGCCAGATGCCATTGAAGAGGCTGCGCCGCCTCCAAGGCCGATATTCATCGCCGGACCACCCAGCACGATCAACTTGGCGCCTACTGTGATCTCGCCTTTCTCAACGTGATCCTGGCGAATGTTACCCAAACCACCAGCAAGCATGATTGGCTTATGGTAACCACGGACTTCGGTGCCATTAAAACTGGTCACTTCCTGCTCATAAGTACGGAAATAACCCAGCAGGTTTGGACGGCCAAATTCGTTGTTAAACGCCGCACCGCCCAGTGGGCCCTCGATCATAATATCCAGCGCGCTAACAATACGCGATGGCTTGCCGTAGTCCATTTCCCACGGACGAACTGCATCAGGCAGCTTCAGGTTTGATACAGTAAAACCGACCAGACCGGCTTTTGGTTTGGAACCGCGTCCTGTGGCACCTTCATCACGAATCTCACCACCTGAACCGGTAGCAGCGCCAGGGAATGGCGAAATCGCAGTGGGGTGGTTATGGGTTTCCACCTTCATCAGGATCGCAATGTCTTCGTGGTGGTACATGTATTCGTGAGACTGTGGCTCAGGGAAGAAACGGCCAGCCTGCCAACCCTGCATTACCGCCGCATTGTCTTTATAAGCGGAGAAAACGTATTCAGGGCACACTTCGAATGTATTCTTGATCATTTTAAACAGCGACTTAGGCTGTACTTCACCGTCGATGGTCCAGTCGGCGTTAAAAATTTTGTGTCGGCAGTGCTCTGAGTTTGCCTGCGCGAACATATACAGTTCGATGTCGTTCGGGTTACGACCCAGCTTCACAAAGTTTTCGTAAAGATAATCAATTTCGTCTTCGGCCAACGCTAAACCGAGGGTTTGGTTTGCTGATGCCAATGCTTCGCGGCCATTGGCCAGAATGTCGACCGAAGTGAACTCCTTGGGCTCCGCTTTTTCGAACAGCACACTCGCTTCGTCAAGTGTACCGAATACGCTCTCAGTCATACGGTCATGCAATTGAGCAGCAATGAGTGCGCGCATTTCGTCTGATACCTCGCCTTCTACTTCCACGTAAAAAGCACAGCCGCGTTCAACACGTTCTACCGCTGCCAGACCACAGTTGTGGGCAATATCGGTGGCTTTACTTGACCAGGGTGAAATCGTACCCGGGCGAGGAGTAACAAAGAACAGGTTGCCTTGTGCGCTTTCCTGCGAGGCCTTTGGTCCGTAAGTTAACAGTTTATTCAGGACTACCTGCTCGGCATCACTCAGTGCCTGACTGGCGGAGACCAGATGCACAAATTCGCTGTAGAGGTGAGTTACCTTAACGCCAGCATTTGCCAACCGTTGAATTAGTTTTGCTGTACGAAAGTCTGATAATGCAGGTGCGCCGCGTAGGACCAACATATTAAGCTACCCAAATTGTGAGAACGCCCGCTGTTTAAACGCTAAGCAAAAAGCAGGGTTCTGGTTGTGAAGTCGTGTGGCGCGGATTATAGTGGAAAAGCAGCGGCTTGATAACCGCTAAGCGGTAATCTATGGGATATTTTTTGTCTGTTTCGCAATGCATTGCCGAAACTCATATACACCACAGCTGTACGGCCATATAACAATGACATTGCGCTTTAAAAAATGCAGCCGATTGCGGCGCTCAATAAGAGTGACGCTTTGTGCCCTCTTTACACTCACTCAGTCCGGTTCGCTGGTAGCCGCCGCCCTGCCGGACATACTCGAATCCAATCAGCTGCGGGTGGGTGTTATTAATAGCCCGGTTGGCGATACCATTGGACGCACGGGTTACCAGGGGGAAAACATCGCCCTCGCCAAAGGGTTTGCAGATTATCTGGGCGTCTCGCTGAATGTTCGTCATTTTTACCATTACGTCGAATTGCAAGATGCCCTCGAAGAAGGGTTGATTGATGTGGCCGCGCCGCTATCCGTTCCCGATAATTTGCCTTCAGTGTACACAACCGGCCCGGTTTTTCAGCAGCGACCACAGCTTGTAATCGGCCTGCCTGAATCCGTTTCAGACTGTCGCGACGACCACAGCGTATTACCTGCTGTACCAGTAGAGTCGATAGTAAAAAAAGTAGCTGCCCACTCACTCCCATGCGCAGTATTACCTGAACAATGGTTCAAGCAGCTTCAACTTACTACCCCACAACCGTTTGAAACCAAGCCGGTACCGGCCACATTGCCACACCAGTGGACGCTCATGGCCAATACTCCGCTGTTACGCGCTGCACTCTTTGATTTTACTCACCGCAGCCGAGTCAACCACTCTTTAACGTTGGCACTCTCTTTACCCGCAGCAACCCAACGTTTGAATGGACCGCTACCTACCCGTCAGTTTATCGCTGACAGCCAGCCACACCTCGAATTGCTAAAAAACAATTTTAGTTTTCCCGGCCAGACTTTTCCCTGGTATTTGCTGGCCGCTATTCACTATGCTGACCGGCAACTGGCCATTGGCGATAAATCTGCCACCACAACGCCTCCCGCGCCATTCAGGATGCCGCTAAGCATGACGACACCTTTAGCGCTGGAGCGGCCTTATTCACAACAGGCGCTTGTGCAGGCACTGGATGCCTATTTGTCTGAGATAAGCAGAAAATTACCAGCCAGGCTGCAGTTGCCTGATAAGCAACTAGTGATGTTAGCGGCCTATGTACTGGGCCAGGAGCACATGCAGGACGCCATTTATCTGACTCAGCAAAATGGCGCAGAACCGTTTCTTTGGGCCAACATCAAACAACAGACGACCTTGTTAGCAACGCCAGATGGTTACCAAAAAACGCGATATGGCTATGCCGATGGCCCTTTAGCCGTCCGGTATGTCGATTGGGTAATGCATTTTTCAGACACGCTTCAGCTACTCGAAAAGCAAAATCAATAGCGCTACAGCGTGTATTTTTAGGGAACTTTTTCGAAATTTCTTGACCAAACAGTCAATATGAATGACATTGTGCAGGTAATCATGTCACCCGGCTTGTTTTTTTGTCACATCACCTTCATATAACTTTCGTAGCATAAACAAGTCGGTCATAGTGACCAGGTAAGAAATTTAAAGAAATAGTAAGGAATAAATATGAAACATAGCCATCGCAGACGTTTTCAGTCGCGTAAAACGCATCAGAAGATTTTTCAGCGCCGCCGCCAATTTTTAGCGTTTGAATTGTTGTTCCCAGCAAAACCCAACTAAGCCTGCTTTTTCGCTGCTTTCTTCTCCGCTCTACGCCGCTTAAAAAAGTCTGAAATCATTGTCGCACACTGCTCGGCCATCACGCCGCCTGTTACATCGAGCTGATGATTAAGTGCCTCATGCCGGCATAATTGCATAACACTACCTGCCGCGCCGGTTTTTTCATCGAAAGCCCCAAACACCACTCGGGAAATGCGACTGTGCACCAGTGCACCTGCGCACATTGGGCAGGGCTCCAGCGTCACATAAAGTGTGGCATCTATTACCCGGTAGTTGGCACGGTTACCGGCCGCCATTCTAATGGCCTTAAGTTCAGCATGAGCGGACGGATCGTGGTCACTGATGGGGGTATTCCAGCCTTCGCCAATCACGGTGTTGTCGGCAACAACCACCGCTCCCACAGGCACTTCACCTGCTTGTTCAGCTTTTCCTGCCAGCTCAAGGGCATAGCGCATCCAGTGTTCGTCTTGGTGAATTTGCTCACTCATTGGCAAAATAAACCTATTGGTTCGTCAATACCGCTATAAGATATTGGCGCAATATCGCCAAATAAACGGTATTAGATTGATTTTATTGAACTTTATAATATTGGCGAACAATTTGCTGTATAACGTTCATATTACGTTGTTGCTAAGGCTACAATGAAATACTTTACGCAATACAGTGACACCAACGCGGGCAAGTTCTGTTTACTATTGCCAGCAATAGATGCAGAACAATTTTTATACAAACGATAAAAGTTGCCCTATTATAAAACATTGACGTTGGGATACCTATTGCGAAACGCTTTACTGGTTAATTAAGAAGGGAAAGAAAATGAGCTTTTTTACAGCAGCTGTTGCCATTGTGGCCATCGTAGCCGGTGTGTTTGTTACTTTGATCAAACAAAAATACCGCCATGCAGAAAATGCCGATAACGGCAAAGTAGCTGCGCTTGAAAACGAAGTCTCTGCGTTAAAGGAACGCATTGCGACGCTGGAAAAGATCGTGACCGACTCCAGCTATGACCTGAACAAGCAGTTCAAAGATCTGGAACAAGACAAAGTCGCTTAATCCCCTTCCAGTAAATATCGCTCGGCGCGTTCAACGCGCCGTGGCTTACCCGCAACAACCACAACATCACCCGACGCCAGGGCCTGATGCCAGTCAGCAGGATCCCAGTCAACCGTTCCACGACGAATAGACTTTATCTTTACTTTTTCCGTTAATTTACCCAACTCAGCAATGGTTTTGCCAATCGCAAACGCGTCGGCGCCTAACACCACAGCGTGCATAAACTCAAGCTTATCCGCAGTCCCATAGCTGATTTCCGTTGTTTCCCCCGGATAAAAACCGTGCAAGTGGTCATAACGCCCTTTTCGCTCTTCCCGCACCCGTCTTAGAATGCGCGACATGGGTATACCCGCATAATGCATGACCTGAGTAATCAGCATCAGACTGCCTTCTTGTAATTCAGGTACAACCTGACTCGCACCCGCTTTGTAAAGCGCGTCCAATTCAGCGTCGCGGTAGGTTCGAACCATCACGTCAATATCTTCCCGGCATTGCCGCGCAGCATCGATAACCAGCTTAGCTTGCTCAGCGTCCGAAAACGTAATCAGTACCAGCTTCGCATCTGTAATGCCTGCGTTTAACAGAATGTCTTTTTGTGTGGCGTCACCAAAAATGACCGGCTCACCGGCACTGCGACTTTCATGTACCCGAATAGGATCGACATCAACCACAACGTATTCCACCTCTTCCATATCGAGCATTCTGGCCACCGACTGCCCTACCCGACCAAACCCGCAGATCACAACGTGCTCGCGAATGTCTTCTGCTTCAAAGACAGGTTGTTCCAGGGTATGCAAGGCCCGCTTGTCCGGGGCAAGCCATTGCGCAATTTCCAGACTGCGCTCGATAAGATACGGCGTGAGTGCCATGCTAATAACCCCAATACATACAATAACCGATGACTGGGTAGGCGTAATGACCCCGTGAGTATTGGCCAGTGCAGCAATAACAAAACTAAATTCACCCACCTGACAAAGCTTGATTCCGGCCGACCAGGCATCGACGCTGGACATGGCAAATAAACTGGCAGATATGCGCACCAATACCACTTTTGTCACCATTAATAAGGCTACGCCCAGAATTATCCAGTACCAGTATTCGAATAACACGCGCAATTCCAACTGCATACCCACGGTGGCGAAGAACAACCCCATAAGAATATCCCGGAAGGGACGGATATCCGCTTCAAGCTGATATTTGTACTGACTTTCACCCAGCATCATACCGGCCAGAAATGCGCCTAAAGCCATAGAAAGACCAAATGCGTAAGTCAGGCCACCAGCCAGAAGCGCAACCAGAATAGTGGTAAGGACAAATAACTCATCGGTGCGGGTACGAGCGACTTCTCTGAATACCCAGGGAAGTAGCCACTTACCCACTGACATCAATACCGCCACTACGACGACCCCTTTTACCAATGCGAGGCTTAACGCCCAGGCAAGACTGGACGAGTCGGCACCGGAAAGCAGCGGGATAACAATCAGGAATGGGACGACCGCCAGGTCCTGAAACAACAGGATACTAATAGCCAGTTGCGTTCGGACATTATTCAAAATGCCCATCTCGGTAACCTGTTTAATTACAATGGCCGTTGAACTCAGCGCGAGCATGCCACCGAGTACAATGGCGGCAGACACAGACACATCGGTCACCATTAATACCACAAGACATCCCAGTAGCGTGGTAGTCAGCATTTGCAATAGCCCGGCACCAAATACTAACGATCGCATTGCCAACAGTTTTGGCAGCGAGAACTCTAAGCCGAGTGAAAAGAGCAAGAATACAATGCCGACCTCAGCCAGCAGGTGCATTTCTTCAGGATGCGCAAACAGCGATATGCCGCTGGGTCCGGCAATCACACCGGCGAACAGGTAAGCAAGAATGGGTGGCAGGTGAATACGCTTGAACACAGCGACACTTACGACTGCAATGAGCATGAGTAAGACGATTTGAACAAAGCTGTTATCCACTACACATTACTCCGTTGATAAGCCAAATAGCGTCAAAAATAAACTAGGCATGCGTTTTGCAGAATTCCTTATAAGGATAATCAAAGCACAGTTTGACGGATTTCACGACAAAATTTTGTCATTCATTTTTGATTAGTCCAAACATCAATACGTTAAGGGGCATTGTGTGGATATATCAATGATACAGTTTGAAACTACCGCAGATACTGCGTTTTCGCCAATTACTGAGCGGGAAGTATTATCGTCGGATCAAATTAACAGCGTATTGAGCCAGCTCACATCGACGATTGAATTATCTACACTGGGGTCACTCTATTTTACCCAGTTGGCCACGTTTTTACCGGTGGAAAGCCTTGATTTAAGTGATTTTGGTGAGACGTTGCGGTACGGCTTACGTCCGAGAGACAACATTGAAACGATTTCACTGCCGGTATCGTCGATTAAATTTGGTGAAAATCAAACTTCCGCGTATATCCGATACCAATTCGGCGAAATGCTGGCGCCAACCCAACGCCGAATTCTGGCCAATTTACACCATATTTTTATCCGGCCATTAAGTCATGCGCTGGAATTTCGTCGCCTGAAGCTTATGGCGACCAAAGATCCACTGACTAATCTGGGCAATCGCAACGGCTTCAATGATGCTGCGCAGCGCCTAATCAACCGCAACGTGCGCAGTGATCAACTATTTGGCTTACTCGTTGTTGATTTGGATAACTTTAAGCAAGTGAATGACTGCTATGGCCATCAACAAGGTGACAGAGTATTGCAGGAAACTGCCCACATTTTGCTGGACTGTATTCGCGGGCATGAAGAAGCTTTTCGCTTTGGTGGCGACGAGTTTTGTTGTTTACTGGACGTCGATAACGCTCAGGAACTCAACACGGTAGCGCAGCGCATTCAACGAGCCATGCACCGTCATCCATTGCTAACCAGCCACGGCGTCACATCCAGTATCGGCGGGTCGTTGTTCAGAGCGGGGGACAGCCTGGAAATGATATTTGAACGCGCAGACAAGGCGTTGTACGAAGCCAAAGACGGCGGTAAAGATACTTACCAAGCGGCATAACTGTCTGCAATATAACGGCAAGGACTTGCCGTTTTAAGCGCTTATTTGCAGCTCAAATACACCCGCTGCCCTTCCTCTCGCCCTAAAGGCACTATTTTTAGCGTATCAGGTATCAGCAAGGCAACGGCCTCATCGTTATCAAAAAGCAACCACAGCGATTCGCGCTGCCACGGCGGCATGTTCCATAACTTGCACCACTGCTTTAATGGCTTGTGATGTTGCTCGCCTCTCGGCTTGACCGGTAAGGTCAATGGCGCAGGCCTTATGGCTAATTGGGTTGGATCACGTGTAAATAATTGCTCGGCTTCGTCACTGGCCTCAAAAGACAGCGATATTGTCATACCGTCAATCGATACCGGTTTATCTACTGCAACAGCCATCGCATCAGTAAGCTGTGTTGCATCACAATCCTGCTTGTTGTTAACAATGTACAGCTTGTCTCTGAAGCGCCGGACACTGTACTGCCCGATTACCACTGCAGGTTGCCGATCGGCTGCCGCATAGGGAATGCGTAGGATTTGTTCAAGCTGAGCATTGCTGGGCATTGGCAGAGCACGCATTTCAATCCAACGGCGTATCAGAGCCTGTTGCCACGCTTCAGAATACGCCAGCAAACCGGCGATTTGTAGGGCTCCGTCATCCACAAGCAGCGAGCTCAGACGCTCATCACAGACTTCCTCAAGCAGGCTTTGTTGCGACGCACACAGCGCTGCGCTGCGGGTAACTGTGCGGGTAAAACCGGGCCAACGTTCCTGTAAGGCGGGTAACAGAGATTGCCTCAGGAAGTTGCGGTCGTAACGCGTGTCAGCATTTGACTCATCTTCCACCCATGTTAACTGGTGATCACTGGCGTAGCGCTCAATCTCAACACGCGACAGGCCAAGTAATGGCCGCCAGATATAAACCTCGTTAAGTCTGCTGCTTTCAGCCATCCCCGAGAGTCCTTTTGGGCCGGCCCCTCGTTTTAACTGCAACAGTACGGTTTCGGCCTGATCGTCACTGTGATGGGCGGTAAGCACAGCCGCCGAAAGCGACATCGCTTGGGCACACAACGCTCCGTAACGCTTATCACGGGCAGTAGCTTCCAGGCTGGTGCGCGCAGAGTGTTCAACCGTGACCTCAGCACAATGAAAAGGCACATCCCAAACAGTACACAGCGTTTCACAAAACGCCTGCCAGTCGGCCGCGTTTTGACTTATACCGTGATTGATGTGCATAGCGGCCAGCGGCGGCAGTTCCATCGCTTGTTCATCACGCAACCCGACCAGCGCATGCAGCAATACCACAGAGTCCACCCCACCGCTTAAACCGATAAGCAGTGTCGCCGGAGTATGTTCTCTTAACCGCTGTGTTAGCGTGTGTTTTAACGTCGAAATCAATGATGTCATGCAATAAAAAAGGAGCCGACAGGCTCCTTTAACTGATTCTCTGTAATGACTTAGCAATAGCCAAAGGACATGATGCGATCATAACGCTCGCTCATCAGTTGATCCAGCGGCAATGACTTAAGCTGGCTCAACTGTTGTTTAAGTGTCGCTTTTAAATTCGCGGCCATGCTGACGTGATCGCGATGTGCACCACCTAAAGGCTCATCAACAATGGCGTTGATCAGGCCCAGTTCTTTGATTTGTTGTGCACTTACGCCCATGGCTTCTGCAGCCAATGGCGCTTTGTCTGCACTCTTCCAAAGAATTGACGCACAGCCCTCAGGAGAAATTACCGAGTAGGTACTGTATTGCAGCATGTTAACGCGGTCGCCAACACCAATGGCTAATGCACCACCTGAACCACCTTCACCGATAACGGTACAGATAATTGGCACTTTCAACTCGGCCATTTCTTTCAGGTTACGGGCGATCGCTTCGCTTTGTCCACGCTCTTCAGCGCCTACACCAGGATATGCTCCGGGTGTGTCAATCAGGGTAATAATAGGCAGATTAAATCGCTCGGCCATTTTCATTAAACGCAGTGCCTTGCGGTAGCCTTCAGGTTTAGGCATACCAAAGTTGCGCTTAATTTTTTCTGGCACGTCGCGACCTTTTTGATGACCGATTATCATCACGGCTTGATCGTCCAGTTTAGCCAAACCACCCACAATGGCTTTGTCGTCGGCAAACGCGCGATCACCGGCTAATTCATCGAACTCCTCAAACGCGTGCTTGATGTAGTCCTGCGTATAGGGGCGCATTGGATGACGGGCTAATTGCGAAATCTGCCAGGCACCTAAATTTGAAAATATCTTACCGGTCAGTTCGGCGCTTTTGTTGCGCAAACGGGTGATCTCTTCTTCGATCCCCACATCAAACTCACCACCTTGATTTACCAGCCTTAGCTCTTCTATTTTTGCTTCTAGTTCGGCAATCGGCTGTTCAAAATCCAAAAACTGTATACTCATTACATGTCCTATCTTTACTTCCGGGCAAATCCACTGTGTTAATGAAAGGCCAGCTTCACTGCCTGTTCACCCAAACACTGCTTCAACTCGTGCAGTAACTGATCTTCGGGTGTGATGTACCAGTGTGCACCGCACTTAAGGGAAACTGCAACATCTGGATGTAAAATATCTAACTGTACCGGACAACTTCCGCCGGAATAGGATTGCAAAATTGATTGCAACGACGCTAACTTGTCAGGTTTACACCATTGCGTATCAACTTGCAATGCTAGGGCTCGCGCGTTTTTCTCGCGGGCCTGTACAATGTCCATTGCATCTCGGGCGGTGATTGTATTGCCACCCGAGAAATCATCAAAGCTGACCTGTCCTTTTATCAGCAGAATTCTGTCGGATTCCAGTATAGACTCGAATTGTTCATACATATCGGGGAAGAAACGCACATCCATTCGTGCACTTTTATCGTCGAGGGTAACGATAGCCCAGCGACGCCCCTTTTTGTTGGTCATTACCCGTACACCAAGTACCAGACCCACAGCTGTACTCATCTGGTCTTTGCCCGTTGGACGCAGGTCTACGAGTCGCCCGTCAATGTAATTTCTTATCTCGTCTGCATACTGATTTATGGGGTGTCCGGTCAAATACAAGCCCAGCGTCTCTTTTTCCCCTTCTAACCAGACTTTTTCCGGCCATTTAGGCACGTCGGCAAAGGCTTGCTCAACCTGCTCTGGCTCTGTAGTTAACAGGCCAAACATATCGGATTGGCCGAACGATTCGGCTTTGGCATGCTGGTCAGCGGCGGCAATCGCTTCTGGTAACGTTGCCATCAGCGCCGCACGGTGAGGACCGAGATTGTCCATCGCTCCAGACAGCACCAGCTTCTCCAATACACGCTTGTTGACGCGCTTTAAATCAACCTTGGCGCAGAAATCGAATAAATCAGTAAAAGCACCGTGTGTTTCACGGGCTTCAATAATGGCTTCTATCGGGCCTTCGCCCACCCCTTTGATTGCGCCGATACCATAAACAATGCGACCTTCTGCATCCACGGTAAATTTGTAACGGCCTTTATTCAAATCCGGCGGCAGGATTTCCATTTCCATGCGACCGACTTCGTCTACCAGGGTGACGATTTTGTCGGTGTTGTCCATATCCGCTGACATTACCGCCGCCATAAACTCGGCAGGGTAATGCACTTTTAGCCAAAGCGTCTGGTACGACACCAGGGCATAGGCTGCGGAGTGCGATTTGTTAAATCCGTAACCGGCGAATTTTTCCACCAGATCAAAGATTTTCATCGCCAGATTAGGGTCGATATTGTTGTTCTTTGCGCCTTCCTCAAAGGTTGAGCGCTGCTTGGCCATCTCTTCGGGTTTCTTCTTACCCATCGCCCGGCGAAGCAAGTCAGCGCCACCCAGGCTGTACCCTGACATTTCCTGAGCGATCTGCATAACCTGTTCCTGATACAGGATGATACCGTAGGTGGGCTCCAGGATTTCTTTCAGGCATTCGTGCTGGTATTCCGCATCCGGATACGAAATCTCTTCGCGGCCGTGCTTACGGTCGATAAAGTTATCTACCATACCCGACTGCAGAGGACCCGGGCGGAACAGTGCTACCAAAGCGATGATATCTTCAAAGCAGTCAGGCTTCAGGCGCTTGATCAGCTCTTTCATACCGCGGGATTCAAGCTGGAATACTGCGGTGGTCTCTGCCGCTTGTAGCGAGCGGAAACTCTTTTTGTCTTCTAATGGAATGGCGGCGATATCGACGTCTATCCCCTGCCCTTCCTTGATCATGTCCAGCGCCCACTGAATAATGGTGAGCGTCCGTAACCCCAGGAAGTCGAACTTAACCAGACCCGCGGTTTCAACGTCGTTTTTATCGAACTGGGTAACCGGGTTTTTCCCTTCGTCATCGCAATACAGCGGCGCGAAGTCAGTGATCTTGGTAGGCGCAATAACCACGCCCCCGGCGTGTTTACCGGCGTTACGGGTAACCCCTTCCAGAATCCGCGCCATGTCGATGAGTTCGCGGACTTCCTCATCCATATCATAGAGTTCAGGTAATCGTGGCTCGGCTTCAAAAGCCTTTTTCAGGGTCATACCGGGATCAGGCGGTATCAACTTAGATATACGGTCAACAAAGCCGTAAGGGTGACCAAGTACCCGGCCTACGTCACGTACAACGGCTTTTGCAGCCATGGTGCCGAAGGTAATGATCTGCGATACCGCGTCACGGCCGTATAATTCAGCGACGTGATCGATTACCTCGTCCCTTCTGTCCATACAGAAGTCAACGTCGAAGTCGGGCATGGATACCCGCTCCGGGTTAAGGAATCGTTCGAATAGCAGGTCAAACTCCAGCGGGTCCAGATCGGTAATCTTTAGCGCGTATGCCACCAATGAACCAGCACCAGACCCCCGTCCGGGCCCAACCGGAATATTGTTGTCCTTACTCCACTGGATAAACTCCATTACGATGAGGAAGTAACCCGGGAACCCCATCTGGTTGATTACCCCAAGCTCAATATCCAAACGTTCATCGTATTCCGGACGCCGTTTCGCCCGCTCTTCCTCGTCTGGGAATAGAAATTCAAGACGCTCTTCCAAGCCTTCTTTAGACACTTTTACCAGAAAATCTTCGGTGGTCATGCCGCCGGTTGGAAATTGAGGCAGGAAATATTCACCAAGGCGAACGGTTACATTACAGCGCTTGGCAATTTCAACCGTATTCGCTAATGCTTCTGGAATATCTTCGAACAGCGACGCCATTTCCTCGCCCGTGCGAAGATACTGCTGATCGCTGTAAAGCTTAGGACGACGCTTATCGTCCAGGGTATAACCATCGTGGATACTGACACGGATTTCATGAGCATCAAAACCGGCTTGCTCAATAAAACAGACTTCATTGGTTGCTACCACAGGCAAGTCAGCTGACTCAGCTAAGGCTACCGCACTGTGATTATAATCTTCCTCACCACGTCGGCCCGTACGCATTAATTCTAAATAGAACCTGTCAGGAAAATGGGTCTGGTAAAACGCCAGATTATCTTCCAGCAAGCGAGGGTTATTCTTTGCCAGGCACAGCCCTATATCGCCGCGCATGCCCCCCGACAACACGATAACACCTTCGGCGTGTTCGGCCAGCCAGTCTTTGTCTATGACGGCGCGCTGAGCGACATGCCCACGCAGATAAGCCTTGGATATCAGCAGGGTAATATTCTTATACCCATCATTGTTCATGGCCAGCAAAGTTAAGCGGAAAGGATCTTCGTTAAAATCGTCGCTTTGTACCCAAAAATCACAGCCAATAATGGGCTTAATCCCACGAGAATGCGACTCGGAATAGAACTTAACCAGTCCACACATGTTCATTTGGTCGGTGATCGCCACCGCAGGCATGCCGAGTTCCTGAACTTTATCCAGTATGGGCTTCACCTTGTTCAGGCCATCCATCATAGAGAAATCAGAATGGACACGTA
Organism: Marisediminitalea sp.; assembly: GCF_984433645.1. Lineage (NCBI taxonomy): Bacteria > Pseudomonadati > Pseudomonadota > Gammaproteobacteria > Alteromonadales > Alteromonadaceae > Marisediminitalea > Marisediminitalea sp. Next base: position 16,276 of record NZ_CFIDRX010000014.1, on the reverse strand, counting down.
AATGAACGAAATTCACTGACATAGTTGTGATATACCTTTACTACTTAGCCGCGGCTTCAGGCCCTGCCACTACCGCTTGAACCGGCTTAAAACTCTTTCGATAACAGGATAATACACCGTACCGGGCAATGGCTTCAAAGTGCGCTTTGGTGGGATACCCCTTATGCGCAGCAAACCCGTATTCCGGATGCAGTTTGTCTAGCGCAATCATATCATCATCCCGAGCCACTTTGGCGATAATAGACGCCGCTGAAATTTCCGCGTGTTTGCTATCCCCTTTCACAACGGCTTCAGCACTATACTGCCATTGAGGTAAACGGTTTCCGTCGACTCTGACAAATTCAGGGGTGATTATTAGTCCTTCCACCGCACGGACCATGGCTAACATGGTGGCGTGTAAAATATTGATGCGGTCGATTTCTTCTGGCGTCGCGCGCCCGATCGACCAGGCCAGCGCATGTTGCTTAATCTGCTCAGCCAGTAAAAGTCGTTTTTTCTCGCTCAGCTTTTTTGAGTCAGCCAAGCCTTCAATAGGATGATTGGGGTCCAGAATGACAGCAGCGGTAACCACATCCCCGACTAACGGGCCACGGCCTACTTCGTCTACCCCGGCTATAAAGCGGTAGTCATTACTCATTAATTACCTCAATTACTGCATCAGCGGCACGCTCATCGGCATTTTGCTTTAACGATTGATGAAGTCGGGTGAAAGCAGCTACCAACGCTGTGGTATCAGAAGAGAATAACGCAAACAGTTCCTGACTTAATCGTTCTGGGTTTACGTCTTCCTGCAGAAGTTCAGGAATAAGTGCTTCGTTGGCTAAAATGTTCGGTAGCGCAAAGTATTTCGGCTTGTACATGCGTTGCATCATTTTATGTGTAAGCCACGATAACAGATAAGCGGCTACCATCGGTCGTTTACATAACATGGCTTCGAGTGTCGCCGTGCCGGAGGCCAGTAAAATAACATCACTGGCGATCATGGCGTCGCGTGACTGTCCTTCAACCAGCACAACGCGCTTGTCGTTTAACCAGGCGGGTAGATGGTCCTGTAAGTACTCGTGAATTTGCTGCGTGCGGGCCTGATTAGCGGCCGGAATGACGATCTGGAGATCGGGTATTTTCTGCCACAGCTTTTCTACCGTTTGAGCGAAGACTGGCAGTAGTTTAGCAACTTCACCGCGTCGGCTACCGGGTAACATCGCCAGACAGGATGAATCTAACGACAACTTTAACGTTTGTCTTGCTGCAGCCTGATCCGGTTCAATAGGAATAATATCGGCCATGGTATGACCAACAAAAGAATACGGTATTTGGTACTTGTCGTAGACTTCGTGCTCGAAAGGAAAAATCCCCAACACGCGATGGGTTGCCTTGGCGATTTTGAATATACGTTTCTCACGCCATGCCCAAACGGTGGGACTCACGTAATGAACGGTTTTAATGCCTTTTGCTTTTAGGACTTTTTCGACCCGTAAATTAAAGTCTGGCGCATCAACGCCAATATACACATCCGGGGGATGCTTTTCGAAGTGTTCAATCAGGGCGTTTTTTACCCCCAGAATGCGGCGAATACTGGAAAGTACTTCCACTAGTCCCATCACAGACAAAATTTCAATGTCGAATAAGCTCTTGCAGCCAGCGGCCTGCATATTCGGACCAGCAATGCCTTCAAATACGGCATTGGGGTAATGGCGTTTTAATGCGCGGATCATACCCGCAGCGAGGACATCACCTGATGCCTCGCCAGCGACGACCGCTATCCGTAACGGTGCATTAGACATGTGCTATCGAACAATACCGCGCTCTGCGCCGGCTAAAAAGGTAATCAACATACCTATTTCCGGGCATTCGTCGGCCATTTCCGTTAGCTTTTTGATGGCTTCTTCCAGCGTGTTGTTGTCTCGATAAATCACTTTATAGGCCCGTTTGATAGCCATAATTGTTTCTTTACCGAACCCTCTACGCTTGAGGCCTTCTGAATTGATTCCCTGCGGAATGTGTTTGGTGCCACTTACCATCACGTAAGGCGGTACATCTCGCAGTATAATTGCGCCACCGCCGGTAAAGGCGTGTGCGCCAATTTTACAGAACTGGTGTACCGCTGTGGTACCACCCAAAATGGCATAGTCACCAATTTCAACGTGTCCAGCTACCGCCACATTATTCGCCAGAATGGTGTTATCGCCGATAACACAATCGTGGGCAACATGGGCGTTGACCATCAGCAGGTTGTTCGAACCGATACGGGTTATCCCTTCGTCCTGCACTGTACCGCGATGGACTGTTACGCCCTCGCGAAAAATATTGTTGTCGCCAACAATCAGTTCAGTACGCTCACCGGCGTATTTTTTGTCCTGACAGTCTTCACCAATCGACGTAAACTGGTAAAAGTGATTACCGCGACCGATGCGGCTGGGACCTTTGATCACTACATGCGATTCGACCCGGCAATCATCACCAAGTACGACATCGTCACCAATTATCGAAAACGGGCCTACTGATACGTTGTTGCCAATCTTCGCGTTTGGTGAAATCACAGCAGTTGAATGAATCACGTTATTGTTTCTCTCTCATTGCACACATGAACTCTGCGCTACAAGCTTCTTCGCCATCTACACTGGCCACACCTTTAAACTTCCAGATGCCACGGCGTTCTTTCACCAGGCATACCTCAAAGTCGAGTCTGTCGCCCGGTGTTACCGGACGCTTGAAGCGCGCGTTATCGATACCTGCATACAAGTATAGCTTATCGCTTTTACCTACGGTTTTAAAACCGAGAATACCCGCTGCCTGCGCCATGGCTTCTAAAATTAACACACCTGGAAATATAGGATAATCCGGGAAATGGCCAGTAAAACAAGGCTCGTTAAGGGTGATATTTTTATACGCCTTAATGCTCACGCCCAGTTCGTAATCAGTTACGCGGTCGATAAGTAAAAATGGGTACCGATGTGGTAGTAAATCCATGATTTCACGGATTTCAATAATATTAAGTGAACTGGCCAAAAACTCTCTCCTTTGACACGATAGTAGCAGCAGGCGTCCTGAATGGCTTTTGCTGCTATGACTTCATCTGGGCCGCAACCTTACGCGTTAATCACTTAAAAACAAATCAGACCAACACCTGCGTATTGGTCTGATTTGGGTCGTATTTCGATGAAGTGAATCCGAATTAGTTTATCTTGCTAACCTGATCGAATACTTGTTGAGATAGGTCGTTGCTCTCGTCCACATAAACAATAGCTGGCGCATCCAGAACAATGTCATAGCCTTCTTTCGCAGCAACCGCGTCGATGGCCTGCTTGATCAGGGCCAACAGTTTGTTGCGCTCTTCGTTTTGGCGACGTTGGATGTTTTGCTGAAGTGGCTGAACTTTCTGGCTCAACTGCTCACGTACTGAAAGGATTTTCTCTTCCAGCTCTTTCTTTTCCTGGGCGCTCATGGTTGCTGCATCACGCTGAAGTTTTTCAGTGTAAAGCTGACCATCACGTTGCAATAAGTTTACTTCATCTACCTGCTCTTTGAATTCCATTTGAATGGCATTCTGAATCTCGGCTGCTTGAGGCAGAGATTGGAAAATTTCCTGAACATTTACCACACCAATTTTCTGTTCTGCCATTGCTGCAGTACTAAACATTGCGCTACCTAACATAGCCGATGCGATTGCGTATTTTGCCAACTTTTTCAAAAGGTGCTCCTTTTCAATTCTGGTCTATGCCAGCTTAATTTTAAAATGTTTGTCCAATATTAAAGGTAAAGAACTTAGCGTCATCACCGTCACGCTCTTTAAGCGCTCTGGAGAAACTAAATACCATTGGTCCCATTGGAGAAATCCATTGTACCGATAGACCGGCGGAACTTCTAAACAAAGTCCAATCCGAGAAATCTAATAGTTCGGCCCCCGTTGTACCGTTGTTTAACTGCGCGTATTCTTCGTAATCAAACTCAGTATCCCAGACGTTACCCACGTCAATGAACATACTTGTTCTGACTGAGTTAGATGAGTCTTCTTCCACAAATGGCGTGGGAACAATCAGCTCAACACCACCCAGCGCCATGGCGTTACCACCCAGGCTACGTCGGGACAAAGCAATCGTATCATTAGAAGGATCACCCGGTACAACTGTACCGTCGGGTAGTGTCGTAGAGTTACCGACACTACTTCTTCTAATTCCACGAGGCCCTACTGTGTTGTTCTCAAAGCCGCGCAAGGTATCTGCGCCACCTGCAGTAAAGTTTTCGTTAAATGGCAGTATCTGGTCATTACCATTGATGTCGCCATAACCATTACCATAACCCAACCGCAGTTTTGTCAGAACCGACCAACGCTGATTACGGGTCAATGGGAAATAGAATCGAGCATCATATACTGTTTTAAAGTAGTTCACATCAGAATTTGGTGTGGTGATACTAAATGAGGCGCGCTGTGATGACCCCGCAGTTGGGAATAAACCACGGTTCAGTGTAACACGGCTCCAGGCCGCCGACGCTTGCAAACTGGTGTAAGCAATAGGCGCATCCGGGTTATTCTCATTGGTAAACTGCTCGTAGAAGCGGTTTGTTTGTTCGTAGTACCCACGATTCGACAACTCAATATCAGAGTACGTCAAACCAAACGTGATACGGTTAAATTCATCAATAGGGTAACCAATCGTTCCACCTACAGACCAACGCTTTGAATTGTACTGAATAACGTTAAAGCTTGAACCGTCGAACTCACTGTACGCGATGGTACCGCCCAAACTAATACCGTCGATAGTGAAGAAAGGATCGGTATAAGATAGCTGGGCCTGTTTCTGGTATGACACTGTACTCAGGTTGATGCCGATTCTCTTACCCGTTCCCAGGAAGTTATCCTGCTGAATACCCGCTTGTAAGCCCAGTCGGGTCTGATCACCATAGCTGATGCCCGCATTGAACGAGCCTGAAGGTTGTTCTTTAACATTAAACTCTACGTCTACCTGATCGTCTTTACCAGGAATACGCACAGTTTCAAATTCTACCTCTTCCATGTACGTCAAACGCGACATGCTGTTTTTGGACGTCTCCAGCATGGAGTTTGACAACCAGGTACCTTCCATTTGCACGACATTTTGACGCAGCACTTCATCGGCAGTGATGGTGTTACCGTTGAAGTTAATACGACGCACATAAATACGTTTGCCAGGGTCGACCCGCAGCGTTAACTTAACGGTTTTGTCTTCGTCGTTGATTTCAGGCACTGTTGTGACAGTAGGATACGCATAACCAAAGCGGCCGAGATACTTGCTTATATACTCTTCGGTATACGTAACCTCTGCCTGACTGTAAAGTTCACCCGGAGTCAACGGCAGCACTTTCTCAATGAAATCTTCATGCCCCAGTAAGTCGCCGACTAACTCTACATCTGAAATAGTGTACTGCTCGCCCTCGGTAATATTGAGTGAGATATAAATACCGTCTTTTTCAGGTGACATAGCCACCTGGGTCGAGTCAACATTGAAACGCAGGTAACCGCGGTCCATGTAGAAATTACGTAGAGTTTCCATATCGCCTTGCAGCGTTTGCTGCTGGTAGCGGGTTTCCGACAAGAAATCATACCAGGCGGTGTTGTATTGCAGCTCAAAGTCTTCCAGCAATTCGGTATCGCTGAACAACTCGTTGCCGACAATATTAATTTGCTTAATTTCGGCGGCATCACCTTCTTCAAACAACAGCTTCAGGTCAACACGGTTTCGAGGCAGCGGCGTAACAATAGCGGTTACATCTGCGTTGTATTTACCAATACTGTAGAAGAAGTCTTTCAACCCGTTTTCAATAGACGTGAGTACGGTTTTATCTAACGGCTCACCCACGCGGATGTTGTTACCGTCCAGACTTTCCTGTAACTGCTCGTCTTTAATATCATCGTTGCCTTCAAAAATGATGTTACTGATGGTTGGACGCTCGGCCACGCGTATGATCAGCGTATTGCCATCGCGCATTACCGCAATATTTTCAAAGTGGGTCGAGGAATACAGAGAACGGATAAGCTGGGTAATACGGAATGTATTCAGCTCGTCGCCCTTCTGCACAGGTATGTACGTTAACGCGGCACCTAATGCCACACGCTGTAACCCTTCAACCCGGATATCTTCAACTACAAATTCGCTATTGCTGGATGCAGCGTTCGCTAAGCTAGCACTGGAGTACAAAAGTCCGGCTACAACTAACTGATTAAACTTCATCTATTCTTTTTCTTCCTGCTGCGTTCGCGTTTTTCTTGCTACGACCGTCTGTTTAAGACAGCCGCGTAATATCGTTAAATATGGCGATGCTCATAATCGTAAACAGCAGCATGGCGCCAATCTTAAATCCCCATTCTTGTATCTCTTCGGATACCGGCTTTCCAGTTAGCCATTCGATGGTGAAGTACATTAAATGCCCGCCATCCAACATTGGCAGGGGTAACAAATTCACTATGCCCAGGTTCACGCTGATCAAAGCCAGGAAACTCAGGAAATACACCAATCCGTAACCTGCGCTACTGCCTGCACCTTGTGCAATGGAAATGGGGCCGCTTAGGTTTTTCACTGACACATCGCCAGTCACCAGCTTGCCAATCATTTCAATACTCAGCGTCATCAAACGCCAGGTTTTGTCGACCGCTTTCCCCATGGCTTCAAACACACCATACTGGTGAGTGAATACATACCCTTCCGGCCATGCCTCGGCATAGGGACTTACGCCCAGATAGCCATCTTGCCCCTCTGGGGTATCACGGCGCCCAATTGTGGCAGAAAGGTCATAGGTTTGACCAGCCCTGTTTACACTTAACGTAACATGCTCACCGGGGTTGTCTTTCACAAAAGCCACCAGACTTTGCCAGTCCGCCACCGTTTCACCGTTAAGTGCAACGATAGTGTCACCAACCTGAACCCCCGCTGACTTTGCTGCTGAGCCTTCGCCCACAAACGCTACGTTTAGCGTTGCTGCAGGTGTAAACGGGGTAATGCCGACACTGCGTAAAGGAGACTCTGAATCTGAATCAAAGTTCCATCCATCTATCAATAACTCGCGTTGTTGTGTAACACCATTGGCATTTTTTACGGTAACAGCCATGCTGCTGTCACCCACATGGGAGATCAACTCAAAGTTCACAGCTTCCCAGTCGGGGGTATGTCTGCTTCCCACCTGAATAATTTCATCACCCGCAGCCAAACCGGCATTTGCAGCGATACTTTGCGGGGCAATGTCACCTATAACGGGTTTTACCGTACTGATACCGATCAAAAACATCGCATACAGGGCTATGGCAGCAAATATAAAGTTCACGCCTGGACCGGCCGCAATGATAGCCATTCGCTTGGCAACACTCTGGCGATTAAACGCCTGGGAAGACAGCTCTGCGGGCACGTCATCAACCCGTTCATCCAGCATACGGACATAACCGCCCAGTGGAATTGCAGCCACTACAAATTCAGTACCATTGCTGCCTTGTTTCCGCCACAACGGCTTGCCAAAGCCAATAGAAAATCGTTTTACGTAAACACCACACAACCGTGCCACATAATAATGACCCCATTCGTGTACGGCGACTAAAATGCCCAGTGCAACAATAAACGCACCAGCGTTACGTAAAAACTCAAATACCACTTAACCTTCCTCGACTAGTGCCAGCGCAGCCAAACGGGCTTGCTTGTCCAGCTCTCGAATTTGTTGGATTGATGAAACTTCGGTTGGTTCAAACCGATTTAGAATTTCTTCGTTAATTTGCGCAATTTGGGTAAAGCCAATTCGGTTTTCGAGGAAAGCCTGAACTGCGATTTCATTGGCAGCGTTTAAACGCGTTGTGGCCGACTGCCCTACCCGACAGGCTTCAATGGCTAGGTAAAGATTAGGGTATCGGGTTGCGCATGGCGTGGTAAAACTCAGGTCCGCCAGCGTAGAAAAATCCAATGGTGCCACACCAGCATCAATGCGGTTGGGGTACCCCAGACCGTAAGCGATCGGCGTACGCATATCAGGATTGCCCAACTGGGCTAATACTGAACCGTCGATGTATTGCACCATAGAATGAATGGTGCTTTGCGGATGCAGAACCACCTGAATATCATCTTGTCCCAAGCCAAATAACCAGCAAGCCTCAATAAACTCCAGGCCTTTGTTCATCATGGTAGCGGAATCAACAGATATCTTGCGTCCCATGCTCCAGTTTGGGTGAGCACAGGCTTCATCAGGCGTGATATCCATAAACGATTGTAAATCCCGTTCGCGGAAAGGGCCACCCGACCCGGTAAGCAGTATCTTACTGATGCCTGAAGCGTCCAAATCGCCGTAGCGAAAGTCCGCTGGCAAACATTGAAAAATCGCGTTGTGCTCACTGTCGATGGGCAATATTTCCGCTTTGGACTGTTTTGCGGCGTCGATAAACAACGCACCGGACATCACCAGTGATTCTTTATTGGCCAACAACACCCGCTTACCGGCTTTCACTGCCGCCAGTGTGGGTTCCAACCCCGCAGCGCCGACAATAGACGCCATCACTGTATCGACTTCAGCGGCAGAGGCGACTTCTTCCAGAGCGCGTTGTCCTGCCAGCACCTCCGAGCTCAATTCATAACGCTGGGCAAGTTCGTGGGCTTTGGCATAGTCTTGCTCGTCAGCCACAACTAAGTAGCGTGCGTGACAGGCTTTGGCTTGCTGTACCAGTCTCTCCAACTGCTTGTGACCGGTTATGGCAAACACCCGAAACAAGTCAGGATGACGCTGAATGACATCCAGCGTACTTTCGCCAATTGAGCCTGTTGCGCCTAATATTGTTACGGTTTGCATTACGCCATCCAGGTCACATAACAATACGCAAATACCGGGAAGGCAGCGGTAAGGCTGTCAATACGGTCGAGCAAACCACCGTGGCCAGGTAAAATTCGACCGCTGTCTTTAATGCCTGCGCAACGCTTAAACATACTTTCGTTAAGATCGCCCAGCGCAGACACGCCTACGGTAAGTCCTCCGATTAACAAGTGTAACCAAATTCGGGAGGATTCAACCTGATAGTGCAGTGCTGCGAATGCAATAATGGCAAATGACGCCATTACGCCACCGAACAAACCTTCGAAGGTTTTACCCGGCGATACGTTAGGACGAAGCTTATGCCGGCCAAACTTTACACCCACAAAGAACGCGCCGATATCGGCTGCCCAGACTATACCTAATACGTAAAATATCAACGATGCGCCGTAGAACGCATCCACATCGTATAAACTGGCACGTAACGATACCACAGCAACCCAGGTCGGAATGAGCGTTAACACACCAAATAGACAGCGTATCATCCAGCTTTTCTGCCAGAATTTTGAATAACGGGGATAAGCGATGATCATCGCCAGAGACACCAGCCACCATAGACAGGCAACAGATAAAATCCAGTGATACAGACTATTGAGTTTACCCTGATACCAAATCATGTCGGTATCGACTAATGCGATTAACCCCAAACAGAGGGCCAATAGCACAAATAAAAATGCAATTTTGTGTGGACGTTTTGGCAGGCCTGACATATTTGCCCATTCATAACCACCCAACGCAATGACACCAGCAATCACATATTGAAATGCGTTGAGAGGCAAAAACAGAATAGCCAGAATAGCAAGAGGCGCTAAGATTAGCGCCGTAATGATTCGTTGCTTTAGCATAAGAGAAGTCTTTCGTAAGAGGTTGTCATAATGCGAATAAAGGTGTTCACCCTTCAACCTCTTCCGCTTCGACCTGTTCACCGATTAAACCAAACCGACGCTGACGTTCACTGAAGTCTTTGACTGCCAGATAAAATGCCTCTTCATCAAAGTCAGGCCAGAGTACATCCGTGAAGTACAATTCTGCATAAGCGCATTGCCATAGCAGGAAATTACTGATTCGATGTTCACCACCGGTGCGGATCAATAAATCCAGCTCTGGCAGGCCCTGGGTAGACATATACTGATCGAATCCAGTCTCATCGATATTGTCAACCGCAACATTCCCAGCTGCGATGTCCTGCGCCATTTGCTTCGCCGCGTGCAGAATATCCCAACGCCCACCATAGTTGGCGGCGATATTCAGAACGAGATCCGTATTTTCCGACGTCATTTCTTCGGCTTTACGGATCTTACTAACCAGTTTATCGTCAAAGCGACTGAGATCACCCAGTACCTGCAAGCGTACGCCGTTTTTGTTCAGGCGCTTCGCTTCTTTGTTTAACACCAGGTTAAACAAATCCATTAACACGCTGACTTCTTCTTCCGGGCGCTTCCAGTTTTCACTACTGAAGGCAAATAAGGTGAGTACCTGAATATTGCTTTGACGGGCAAAACGCACCGCTGCACGCACTGACTCAACGCCAGCACGATGACCAAAGGTTCGAATCTTTCCCTTTTTCTTTGCCCAGCGACCGTTGCCATCCATGATGATAGCAACGTGCTGTGGCACCTTTAACGACGCGAGGCGCTCAGCCACCGTCGTTGCGATGTCATTTTCCGAAGGTTGCATAACGACAACTACACTTCCATTAATTCTTTTTCTTTATCTGCCAGCATGTTGTCGACAGTTTTAATGAATTCATTGGTCAGTGTTTGAATGTTCTCTTCCGCTGCACGGCTTTCGTCTTCACTGATCTCCTTTTCCTTCAGCAACTCTTTTACGTCACTGTTGGCGTCACGGCGAATGTTACGAATAGCCACACGGCCTTGTTCAGCTTCGTTACGTACCACGCGGATCAGGTCCTTACGACGCTCTTCTGTCAGTGGCGGTAATGGAATACGAATAGTAGTGCCCGCACTCATTGGGTTCAAACCCAGGCCAGACTGCATAATGGCTTTTTCAACGGCCTGAATGGCGCTCTTATCGAAAACAGTCAACGCCAGGGTACGGCTGTCTTCTGCCACGACGTTAGCAACCTGACGCAATGGCGTATCAACGCCATAATAGGGTACCTGGATACCGTCCAGTAGCGCCGGGTGTGCACGGCCGGTGCGGATTTTACTCAGTTGGCTTTTCAGCGCACTAATACTTTTTTCCATGCGCTCACGCGCATCTAATTCAATTTCATCAATCACGGTTAAATTCCTGTATTTTTATTTTTCGACACTGTCGCTGTGCGTAATCAGTGTGCCTTCAGGTTCGCCCATTACTACCCGCTTCAGGCAGCCAGGCTTATTCATATTAAATACACGTATGGGAAGACTGTGGTCCCGGGCCAATGTAAACGCCGATAAATCCATTACTTTCAGCTCTTTTTCCAGGACTTCCTGGTAAGAAAGTTGCGAGTACATTTGCGCTTCTGGATTTTTTACCGGGTCGTCGTTATAAACGCCGTCCACTTTTGTGGCCTTTAATACTGCATCCGCTTCAATTTCGATACCGCGCAAACAGGCTGCAGAATCGGTTGTGAAGAACGGGTTTCCGGTACCGGCCGAGAAAATGACTACACGACCAGACTTCAGCAAGCTGATTGCCTCTGCCCAGTTGTAAGCGTCACACACGCCATTCAGAGGAATAGCAGACATTAGACGGGCGTTTACAAACGCGCGGTGCAGCGCGTCACGCATGGCCAGGCCGTTCATCACCGTTGCCAGCATACCCATATGATCACCAACAACGCGGTTCATGCCAGCCTTTGCCAGTCCTTCACCGCGAAACAGGTTGCCACCGCCGATAACCAGCCCCACCTGTACACCCAACTCGACCAGCTCTTTGATTTCCTGCGCCATACGGTCGAGTACTTTGGGATCAATACCAAAGCCTTCTTTACCCATAAGCGCCTCACCACTCAGTTTAAGTAGTATGCGTCGGTAGGCGGATTTTGGTGTGATGCTCATTGTTATAGTTTCCTCTTGATTCGGCTTGGGTCATAGTTCGCTGTACAAATTATGAACCAAACCGACTTAATCGGTCGTTATGTCTCTGTGCGGCACTGTAGCCATGGCGGCTTACTCATAAAAAAGCACCCCCGAAGAGGTGCTCGTAAGTGTATCCGACATTGGCCGAATGCAAAAGTCAAACCGCCAATTATTTCTTAGCAGCTTCCATTTGCGCAGCAACTTCAGCCGCGAAATCTTCAGTTTTCTTCTCGATACCTTCACCCACTTCGAAACGTACGAAGTTAACAACATCGGCGCCCTTGCTCTTCAGCAGGTCACCAACAGATACAGAAGGATCTTTAACGAAAGGCTGACCAGTCAGGCTGATTTCGCCAGTGAATTTCTTCATACGACCAGCAACCATCTTCTCAGCGATGTCAGCAGGCTTGCCTGACTGCATAGCGATTTCGATTTGGATGGCTTTTTCTTTCTCTACTACTTCAGCTGGAACCTGGTCAGGCTTAACGAACTGAGGTACAGAAGCAGCAACGTGCATTGCAACGTCTTTCGCCAGCTCTTCTTCGCCGCCTTCAAGGATAGCCAGAACACCAATACGCGCACCGTGAGTGTATGCACCCAGGTTGTTACCTTCAACAGTCAGTACACGACGTGGAGAGATGTTTTCACCGATTTTAGCTACCAGTGTGTCACGAACGTCGCTTACTACGCCGCCTTCGATTTCAGAAGCGTTCAGTGCTTCGATATCGCTCAGGCTGTTCGCAAACGCAACGTCCAGCAATTTGTTACCGAAAGCCAGGAAGCCTTCGTCACGGGCTACGAAGTCAGTTTCACAGTTCAGTTCAAGGATAGTCGCTTTGCCACCTTCAACTTTAGTCAGGATTACACCTTCAGCAGCGATACGGCCTGCTTTCTTAGCGGCTTTAGCCTGACCTGACTTACGCATGTTCTCGATGGCCAGTTCGATGTCACCATCGGTTTCTACTAACGCTTTTTTGCAATCCAGCATGCCGGCGCCAGTACGTTCACGCAATTCTTTTACAAGTGCTGCAGTCACTGCCATTTTCAATTCCTCAGCAATAATTTTAAATTTAAGTTTAAAAGGGGCGACAGCCCCTCTTAGATAATTCGATAGTTAAGCAATGACCCCGAAGCAACTGCCTCAGGGTCATAAAGCAAATTACTCTGCTGCTTCGACGAAGTCGTCTTGTTCAGCTTGTACTTCCAGGTTGTTTTCACGACCTGAGTTTACTGCGTCAGCCGCAGCGTTTAAGTACAGTTGAATTGCACGGATTGCATCGTCGTTACCAGGGATGATGTAGTCAACACCGTCTGGGTTTGAGTTGGTATCAACCACTGCAACTACCGGGATACCCAGGTTGCGAGCTTCAGTTACCGCGATGTGCTCGTGATCAGCGTCGATTACGAACAATACATCTGGCAGACCGCCCATGTCTTTGATACCGCCCAGGCTGCTTTCCAGCTTGTCCATTTCACGCTGAAGCATCAGCGCTTCTTTTTTGGTCAGCTTTTCGAAAGTACCGTCCTGGCTTTGTTGCTCAAGATCTTTAAGACGCTTGATTGACTGACGAACTGTTTTCCAGTTGGTCAACATACCGCCCAACCAACGCTTGTTCACGTAGAATTGGTCACATTTTTGTGCCGCTTCTTTCACTGCATCGCCAGCAGCACGCTTAGTGCCTACGAACAGAACTTTACCTTTCTTAGCAGATACGCCAGACAGGAAGTTAAGTGCGTTGTTGAACAGTGGAACTGTTTTTTCAAGGTTGATGATATGAACTTTGTTACGTGCGCCAAAGATGAAAGGCTTCATTTTTGGGTTCCAGTAACGAGTTTGGTGACCAAAGTGCACGCCGGCTTTCAGCATGTCACGCATAGATACGTTTGCCATTGATATTTCCTCAATTGGGGTTAGGCCTCCATACACCCTTTGTATCGATCCGCAAGCGGACACCCCGACACGCAGTCATAGTGTATGTGTGTGTTTAAATTAAGTTTATACTCTTGAGTGTTGCAGCACTGTGACAGTATTGAAACGGCATCTGACTGGCAGATATTCCCAAAAGCGCGCGCTTTATACCACGAAGTGCCCGAAGACTCAAGAAAACAGGCCATATTGTCTGCATAAAAGCGTGTACAACTATACAGGGGCGGCGGTATTCGATACCATAGCCGCTCGCTAACCTGCCCCATTGTGTTTGAACCGGGCAGATTACACCGTATTACGATTTGCCAAATGAAAGAGGATTCGGGTGGCTGCAATTATCAAAACCGCTGAAGAAATCGAGAAAATGCGTGTCGCAGGACGTCTTGCGGCAGAAGTACTGACCATGATTGGCGACTACGTCAAAAAAGGGGTAACTACTGACGAGCTGAATACGATTTGTCACGATTACATTGTTAACCAACAGCAGGCCATTCCCGCGCCCCTGAATTACGGCCATCCGCCGTTTCCCAAATCGATCTGTACGTCGGTCAACCACGTTATTTGTCACGGCATCCCTGCCGACAAAAAACTGAAAGACGGCGATATTGTGAATATCGATGTCACGGTAATCAAAGACGGCTACCACGGTGACACCTCAAAAATGTTTGTCGTAGGCAAGCCAAGCATCATGGCAGAGCGCCTGATGCGCGTGACACAGGAATGTCTGTATAAGTCGATTCAGCAAGTTCGTCCTGGTATGCGTTTAGGTGACATTGGCCATATTTGCCAAACTCACGCCGAAGCACACAACTATTCAATTGTGCGTGAATATTGCGGCCATGGTATCGGCGCAGGCTTCCACGAAGAGCCGCAAATTGTACATTACGGTCGTCCAGGCACTGGTGAAGAATTGGTGCCTGGCATGTGCTTTACGATTGAACCCATGGTCAATGCGGGCAAACGGTATTCCAAAATTCTGCCCGACCAATGGACGGTAGTAACCAAAGACCGTAGTTTGAGTGCCCAGTGGGAGCATACACTACTGGTAACCGATGACGGCGTAGAGGTATTAACTCTGCGAGATGAAGAATCATTAGAGCGTTTTTATCATCATTCATAGTTTATGATCAGCCCGCAGGCTCTTGGGCCAGCGGGCTTTTTCTTGTCAGGTAAAACCCGCCGGTTTTGACGTTCGGCCTGACACTAAACCCTGAAGTCAACAAGTGGGTAGCTTTGTGAATTTACAACAGTTATGTGACAACGCATCATCGCTGGAATCTGTAGACGACATTAAGGCGATAAAAGAACTGGTGCAAAGCAGTTACGATTGGCTGACGGCATCATTTAACAAACAGCCTATTGATACGCTGGTCACGGGCCGCGCCACGTTCATCGACTGCTTGCTACAACGCATCTGGCACCTGTATGGCCTGGAAGACGCCAAGCACCTCGCACTCTGTGCTGTAGGTGGGTATGGCCGGGGACATTTACAGCCCTACTCAGATATCGACTTATTGATCGTAAGTAAAAAAGCACTTAAGCCCGATGTAAAAGAAAAAATCGGCATGTTTATCACCTTGTTATGGGATATCAAGCTCGATGTTGGGCAGTCAGTCAGAACCATAAAAGAAACCGTCAAGCTAGCCAAAGAAGACATCTCTATTGCAACCAACCTGGTTGAAAGCCGGTACCTGTGCGGATGTGAAGATACCTTCGAAGATTTGTGGCACGCCGTTAACGTTAAAAGCAGTTGGACCAGCCAGGCGTTTTTTGTAGCAAAATACGAAGAGCAACAAGCACGTCATGCCAAATTCAATGGGACCTCTTACAACCTGGAGCCCAATGTAAAAGAAAACCCCGGATGCTTGCGTGACATTCAGTCTATTGGCTGGGTGGCCAAGAAACACTTCCGTGAATACGATGGCTGGAATTTAGTCGGCCATGGTTACTTTACCGAAAATGAACACGCTGAATTAATCGAATGCCGCATGGCGCTGTGGCGGATCCGTTTTGCATTGCACATGGTTGCTGGCCGCAGCGAAAACCGCTTGTTATTCGATTATCAAACCGATGTTGCACGCATGCTCGAATACGGTGACGACAACAAAACCGCTGTGGAAAAGATGATGAAGGCGTTTTTCCGCACGGTACGTCGTGTAACCGAGCTTAACCAGTTACTACTACAACGCTTCCGTTATGACATGCTGAATCAGTCAATTCAGTGTCAGCAAACGATCAACGACGAATTTTGCTTGTCTGACGGGCGTATTTCACCACGTCACGAAAACGTCTTCCCAACACCGGAAGCCATTCTTGACTTCTTACGGGTGATTGCAGATACACCCGATACGGTAGGCCTGGATACTGATTGTATTCGCCAGTTGCGCAACGCACGCAGACGTTTCCAGGACACCTATTATGTGGAGCGAGAAGCTTGTCGCGTTAAGCTCATTGAGTTATTTAAACACCCGCACTTTTTTGACTTCGCCTGGGACATCATGCACCAGTA
>NZ_CFIDRX010000013.1:3394-46480 GCF_984433645.1 Marisediminitalea sp. | reverse complement strand
TGGTCATCAATGCAGGCGCCACCACGGTCAATATCCCGGACACCGTGGGTTACACAACGCCAACCGAATTTGGCGGTATCATCAAGCAGTTGTTCAATCGCGTCCCTAATATCGACAAAGCCACAATTTCTGTGCACTGTCACAACGATTTAGGATTGGCAGTGGCCAATTCCCTGGCTGCGGTAGAAAACGGCGCTCGTCAGGTAGAATGTACAATTAACGGTATCGGTGAGCGCGCGGGTAACTGTTCACTGGAAGAAATCGCCATGATCCTGCAGACCCGTCAGGCCATGTATGACCTGAATACCAATATCAACTCGAAGGAAATCAGCCGTACGTCCAAGCTGGTTAGTCAGTTGTGTAACATGCCGGTTCAGTCAAATAAGGCGATTGTCGGTAGTAACGCATTCAGCCACTCATCAGGTATCCACCAGGACGGTGTCTTAAAAGCGCAAAATACCTATGAAATTATGACTCCCGAAAGTGTCGGCATTAATAAGAACCACCTGAACCTGACATCACGTTCAGGCCGCCATGTTATCAAACACCGTCTACACGAGCTGGGTTATAAAGAGTCTGATTACGATCTGGAAGCCATTTATGCGGCGTTCCTGAAACTGGCCGACAAGAAAGGACAGGTGTATGACTACGATCTGGAGGCACTGTTGTTCTTCGATCAGCAGAAACACGATCAGGCTTATTATCAGTTAACGTATCTGCACGCGACATCGGGCAAGGAAATTATTCCAAGCGCCACTGTGCAGTTAAAAATTGGTGACGACATTGTCACCCGCAGCGAAACCGGTAATGGTCCGGTAGACGCCTCATACAAAGCCATTATGGCCATGTTGGGTCATAATGATTTAGAAGTTGTCGACTTCAAACTGGATTCAAAAGGCGAAGGTGCAGATGCACTGGCCTCAGTGAGTGTGATCACTGAATACAAAGGCCGTCGTTTCCACGGTATCGGCCTGGCAACCGACATCGTCGAAGCCGGTGTAAAAGCCCTCATCTTCGTATTAAACAACACGTATCTGGCTGATCAGATTGATCAGCAAAAGCATCAACAAGACCGCGTAGCAGGAGTATAAATGAGTCAGTATAACATTGCCGTACTTGCCGGAGATGGCATCGGCCCGGAAGTCATGCAGGAAGCCAATAAGGTTCTGGATGCCATCGAACAGAAATTTGCTGTCTCATTTAACCGCACTGCCTACCCGGTTGGTGGATTTGCTATCGACACGGAAGGCGAAGCCCTGCCAGCCAAAACCCTGCTGGGCTGTGAGCAAGCCGATGCCATTTTATTCGGCTCTATCGGCGGCCCCAAGTGGGATACGCTGCCACTGGAACAACGCCCGGAACGCGCAGCGCTGTTAACCCTGCGCAGTCATTTCGATCTGTTCAGTAACTTGCGTCCGGCAAAGATTTATGCGGGCCTGGAAGATTTATCTCCCCTGCGCAAAGACATCGCTGCCAGCGGTGTCGACGTATTGGTTGTGCGCGAGCTAACCAGCGGTATTTACTTCGGTAAGCCAAAAGGCCGTGAGGGCGAAGGTGAAGAAGAATATGCTTTCGATACCATGCGCTACAGCAAACGTGAAATTCGTCGTATTGCCGTTAGTGCGTTCGAAGCAGCCATGAAACGCGGTAAACGAGTTACCTCGGTAGACAAAGCGAATGTACTGGTCTGCAGCCGCTTGTGGCGCGAAGTAACCGAAGAAGTCGCCAAGGATTACCCGGAAGTCGAGCTGGAGCACATCTATATCGACAACGCGACCATGCAGCTAATTAAAGACCCTGCACACTTCGACGTGATGCTGTGTTCAAATCTGTTTGGTGACATCATTTCCGACGAATGCGCCATGATCACGGGCTCCATGGGTTTATTACCTTCAGCCAGTCTCAACGAAGACGGCTTTGGTATGTATGAGCCAGCTGGTGGTTCAGCACCTGATATCGCGGGTAAAGGCATTGCCAACCCTATCGCGCAAATACTGTCGGCATCAATGATGTTGCGTTACAGTCTTAACCTGACTGACGCAGCCGATGCCATCGACAGTGCAGTGGTAAATGTATTGGAAGCTGGCATTTTAACAGGCGAGTTACTGCCAGCAGATCAGCGTCACAACGCGGCAAACACCGTACAGGTAGGTGACGCCATTGTTAAACACATACTGGCTTAGGAGCGTTCAGACTCATGGCTAAAACCTTATACGATAAAGTCTGGCAAGCGCATGTGATTGACCAGATAGGCGAAGACAGCCTGATTTACATTGACCGTCATTTGATTCACGAAGTCACGTCACCCCAGGCTTTTGCCGGGCTGAACGAAAAAGGCCGCAAAGTGCGCCGTCCGGACCGCACTTTCGCAACCATGGATCACAGCATCTCTACCCGCAGTCTGGCACTGGATGCCTGTGGCCCACAAAACCAATTGCAGTTGCAAACGCTGGCGAAAAACTGCGAGGAACACAATGTAAAACTGTTCCCGGTTGGCCACCAAAAACAAGGTATTGTGCACGTCATGGGTCCCGAGCTGGGTTTAATTTTACCCGGCATGACTGTGGTATGCGGTGATTCTCACACTGCCACGCACGGTGCCTTTGGTGCACTGGCGTTCGGTATTGGTACGTCTCAGGTCGAGCACGTACTGGCAACGCAAACACTGAAGCAAAGCCGCGCAAAGACCATGCAAATTAAGGTCAATGGCAAGCTGGCGACAGGGATTACCGCCAAAGACATCATTCTGGCCATCATTGGCAAGATTGGTCACGCAGGTGCCACCGCGCATGTAATCGAATATTGCGGCGAAGCCATCGAAGCCTTATCGATGGAAGAGCGCATGACCATTTGTAACATGAGCATCGAAGCCGGTGCCAAGGCGGGTATGATTGCACCAGACCAGACCACCTTTGACTACCTGCAGGGTCGCGAATTTGCCCCCAAAGGCGCAGACTGGGACGCAGCCGTCGCTTATTGGAAAACGCTGTTTACCGATGAAGGCGCACAGTTTGATACCGTTGTTGAACTTGAAGCAGCGGATATCGCGCCTCAGGTTACCTGGGGTACCAACCCTGGTCAGGTTATCGGTGTAACAACACCCGTACCTGGCCCGGAAGATTTCAGCGATCCGGTAGAAAAAGAATCGGCAAGAAAAGCGCTGGCTTACATGGGCATTAATGCCGGTGATAAGCTGGCTGATATTCCTGTTTCACATGTGTTTATTGGTTCCTGTACCAATGGTCGTATTGAAGATTTACGTGCCGTAGCGTCAATCGCCAAACAAGGTAAAGTATCCGAGAATGTAACAGCTATCATTGTACCTGGCTCAGGCGCAGTTAAGCGTCAGGCGGAAGCGGAAGGTCTGGATAAAATCTTTACCGACGCCGGCTTTGAATGGCGCTTACCGGGCTGTTCAATGTGTCTGGGGATGAACGATGACCTGCTGCAAGCGGGTGACCGTTGTGCGTCTACCAGCAACCGTAACTTTGAAGGCCGTCAGGGACGTGGTGCGCGCACTCACCTGGTAAGTCCGGCAATGGCCGCCGCCG
Organism: Marisediminitalea sp.; assembly: GCF_984433645.1. Classification (NCBI taxonomy): domain Bacteria; kingdom Pseudomonadati; phylum Pseudomonadota; class Gammaproteobacteria; order Alteromonadales; family Alteromonadaceae; genus Marisediminitalea; species Marisediminitalea sp. The sequence goes on along the minus strand of NZ_CFIDRX010000013.1, from coordinate 42,929 downwards.
CTGCATTACGTGGTAAGTTTGCCGACGTCAGAGATTTTCAGGAGTAAACCATGAGCGAATCAACTACCGGAATTAACGTATTAACCGGCACCGCATGCCCTCTGGATCAGGCCAACGTTGATACAGACCAAATCATTCCAAAGCAATTTCTGACCAGCGTAAGCCGTGCAGGTTTCGGTAAGCACCTGTTCCACGACTGGCGCTATCTGGATCTGGAAGAAAAAGAGCCGAACCCGGAGTTTGTGCTGAACAAACCGGAACACGCCGGCGCAACGATATTGTTGTCTCGCGAAAACTTTGGTTGTGGGTCAAGTCGTGAACACGCACCATGGGCGCTGACAGATTTCGGTTTTAAAGCGGTAATTGCCACCAGCTTCGCCGACATCTTTTACGGCAACTGCATGAACAACCAATTGCTGCCTATTGCACTGACCAGCGATCAAATGGACAGCCTGTTTGCCGCTGTTGCTGCTGACGCCACCGCCGAACTAGCTATCGATTTACCGGCTCAAACCGTAACAGTCGGTGAGCAAAGCTGGACGTTTGATATTGCAGAACATCACAAGAACAACCTGGTTAAAGGCCTGGATGCCATTGGTCAAACGCTCGAACTGGGCGAGAAAATCGAATCCTACGAAGCCAACCAACCGGCCTGGCTATAGTAATTTGCTATTATGGTGGTCGCTTTTTTGCGGCCACTTTTCTTTTTAACGGACACCTTTCTTTTAAACGGCCCTTTTCTTGTAAACAGACAAAAAGACCTGTGTCAGTCTATTTTCCATCCCACCGCCATTGCGCATAAATAATCTTCACTTAATCTCATATTAAACAAAAGTTTAATTACTTCTCTACAAACTGCACTATAATTGGATGTATTGTATGAACGGTTGCCTCAATAAGTGGGAGTGCGCATGCTTCGGTGTATCACCATCGATGAATTATTACCAGGGATGTACGTCAATCAGGTACTTGATGACACGGGTAAAGTCAAAATCCGTTCAAAAGGCGTGGTTCGCTCGGAAAAAGTCATTGAGGTGTTGCGGGCAAAGGGTGTAGAGCGCGTCGAAATTGATTGCACTAAAGGTCTGGCACCAGAAGAAAACAATGACGCCCCCATTGAGCCACCTACCGAATCAGCTGAGCCCGTAAAACAAGCTGACAAGCCTACACCGGAAAAGCAGAATGGCTTCACCTCTGACAGTCTGCAAGCAGCAGAAGCCCTGTATCAAAAGGCGGTAACCATTCAGCAGCGTTTTCTCTCGCAATTAGAAGCAGGAAAAGGTGCGGACGTCACCAAACTCAGTGCCCTGACACAAAATATTCTGGAAAGCGTGTTGGACAATAAAGACGCGTTAATGTGCCTTAGCATGATTCAGCGTGGTAAAGATTTCCTGTTAGAGCACTCCATCAACTGCAGCATCTACATGGCCATCCTCACCAATGAGTTGGGGTATGAACAGGATGATGTAGAACAAGCCAGTCTTGCCGGTTTACTTATGGATACGGGCATGATCAATGTTCCCAATGAGTTGTGCGTACCTGAACACCAGTTAAACGATACACAGCGACAGGCATATCGACAGCATGTCTCGGAATCTTTAGCGCTGCTTTCCCAGGCTGAGGGAATTTCCGACACCGTCATTGACATTATTAGCCAGCACCAGGAACGGATTGACGGCTCAGGCTACCCCAATAAATTAACTGACGAACTTATTCACCCACTGGCGAAAGTCGCCGCCGTCATCGATGAATTTTCACGTCTTGGCATGGCAGCGCCCTTTGGGCAGTCGCTGCCAAACAATAAGGTGCTTAAATCACTGTCACAAAATAGTGGGCTGGACCAGTCATTGGTCAATCGCTTAATTGGCGTGCTGGGTATTTATCCGGTGGGCTCTTTGGTAAAACTAAGTAGTGGTAAACTAGGGATTGTCAGCCAGAAAAACCCGTCTAACTTACTGACACCAGTGGTAATGACGTTTTACAGCATTAACAGCGGTCACTATTCTGAAATCAAACGGCTGGATCTGGCAAAGTCCAGTGATGAGATTGTGGCGAGTATCGGTCCGGAAGAGTTTGCTCTCAACTTGCCAAAGTTCTTCTCAGAGGTGTTTATTCACCAAATGCCCGGCTAGCTGACCACCGGGATTGGGAAGATGACCCGTCTGCCTGTTACCAGTCAGTTAGCGCCGTCATGGCAAACACTTCCCCTTCAAATCGCAACACCACCCGCTGTGCTTCAATATTGACAATTTGTACGCGATCATCAATCCAGTCGCCTTCGGTTTTATCCTGACCGTTTACCCTAACCCAACGATCGCGCGGCACAGTCGCATACATGTGCGCACTGAAATCCATTGTTGGTAAGCGCGTTAACAAGCGTGCCGGCAGTTGGTCAATGCGTTTGATGTCATCATGCACCGTGACTTTGGGCTGAGTGGGCACAGGCTCTTCGCCACTGTCTTCTTTTTCCAGATCAGACAGCACTTTATTAAATCGAGCCATAAGCTCAGGCGATACAGACACATTGTCGTCTGGCTCTGCGTTAATAATGTTCTCTTCGACAACGCCTTCGGACTCAACACTGTCAGCAGTCGGGTCTGGTGTTCCGGCTGTATTCTCTTCCTGTGCAACAGTATCTGACTTTTCAGTCTGTGCAGGTTCAGTTTGAGCTACTGGTGAGTCATTCAAACTCGTTTTCTGAGGCGTTGGCGTCTGCTGACCAGCTGCGGTCTGAGGCACAGGCGTTGCGACTGGTTGCTGTGCAATCGGCGCTGGCGAAACTATGGTTTCGTACCAGGAGGGCAACTTTGCCAGTACAAACCCACAGGCTAAACCACCAAAGCCAAGTAACCCGTAAAGAGCAACAGGCTTAAGTGCACGCTGCCACCAGGCAGGCAACCCATTTACCGTAGGTAAAAATAAGCTGCGGTTAAACTGCTCGTTAATCGCCGCATCGGCTTTTCGTGCCTGAGAATCAAACTGTCCTCGCAGCAACGCCTGTGTTGGCGTACTCACTGCTTGTTGTTCGTCATCCAGACATATCTCAACGGTTTGATCAGGATCGTATTCGATTTCCTGAACGCCCATCTCAATCAATCCCTGGATCATTGTCTGACTGGTAATCAGGCCGGATTTCTGAATTTTTACCGGACCGTTCTGCTGGGTCACCCGCGTGATCATCATGCCCGGCTGAGCATCCTGAATAACGATAGTCTTCATTACAGACTCCCCCACCAGTAACCGATGACCACAGTGACGCAGAATACCGCGGCCATGGTCAGTGTTTTCTGGCCTTTTAAGCGCTGCTCTACCACGTCATCGCCGAGAATTTGGCTGGCTGCCGCCATTAACAAGTGCTTTTTCACGGTGGGTTGCTGTTGGGTAAAGGCCAGTGTCATCGCGCGATCACACAGCAAATTAATTACCCGGGGAATACCCGCCGTTACCCGATACATTGCACGTAACGTTGCCGGACTAAAGATACTGACATCCCCCCCCGCAACACTCAGGCGGTGACCGACATACGCTTTTACTTCATCGCTGTTAAGTGGCAGTAAGTGATAGCGCGCTGTGATCCGCTGTGCGAGCTGACGCAGTTCATTGCGCTTAAGCAGCTGTTGCAATTCTGGCTGACCAATTAACACGACCTTGAGTAACTTTTCGCGGTTGGTTTCCAGGTTTGTCAGCAAGCGCAGTTGTTCCAGTACTTCAGGAAGCAAGTGCTGTGCTTCATCAATCATCAGCACGGTATTTTTACCTGCTGCATGGTTGGCGGCTAACTTATTCAGGATCTTGTCAGTAAAATACTTCAGGCTGGCCTGCTGATGTTCGTATTCAATACCCAGCTCATCACACACTGTCGCCAGCAGTTCAATGGCTGACAGCGTCGGATTCAGGATCATCGCTACCTGGGTAGAATCAGGCAATTGCTGCAGCAGCTTTCTCGATACCGTTGTTTTACCCGTACCTACCTCTCCGGTAAGCATCACAAACCCGCCACTCTCCCGTAAACCAAAGGTGAGGTGGGCAAGCGCTTCCTTGTGACGCGGACTCATGTAGAGGTAGTCCGGATTAGGCGCAATCGAGAACGGGTTATCGGTTAGTCCGAAATAGTGTAAAAACATGTCAGCCGGTTGGATATTCCTTGTTGCCGGTAAACTATCAGACTCGGGGGTTAAGTCAACAACCCCGTGTTTTCATGCGCTTAGTCAGGCATAATATCGGCTTAACTGAAGGAAGATACACATCTATGCAAACCTACTTAGTTGGTGGCGCCGTGCGCGATACACTGTTACACCGCCCTGTCACAGAACGCGACTGGGTGGTTGTGGGCGCAACCCCGGATCAACTGCTGAACAAAGGCTTTCAGCAAGTAGGCAAAGACTTCCCGGTATTCTTACACCCCAAAACCGGGGAAGAATATGCCCTGGCGCGCACTGAACGTAAATCAGGTGAAGGCTATACCGGCTTTGTATGCCATGCGAGCCCGGATGTCACTCTTGAAGAAGATCTGCGCCGCCGCGATTTAACCGTAAATGCCATGGCCATGAGCGATGATGGCAACATTATAGACCCATTTAACGGTCAGCAGGATTTAATCAACAAAGTTCTGCGTCATGTCAGTGACGCTTTCAGTGAAGACCCTTTACGTGTATTTCGGGTCGCGCGGTTTGCCGCCCGTTACGATTATCTCGGTTTTAAAGTAGCGCCTGAGACTGTCGCGCTGATGACAGCAATGTGCAGTACGCCGGACATCAAAGCGTTAAGTCAGGAGCGGGTATGGAAAGAAACCAGTCGAAGCCTGATGGAAGGCACGCCTGCGGTCTATTTCGAGATATTGAAGAAGGTGGGAGCCCTCAATATATGGATGCCCGAGCTAGATAATCTGGCCGAGTTGCCTTGCCTGTTGTCTCAATTGAACAAATCAGCGGCAGACGACGCGGACTTGCCCACACGCTGGGCGTTACTGTGCTCTGCATTAACAGAAAGCCAGGTTCGTAACTTGGGCACACACCTGAAAGCGCCCAATCTGGAGCAGGATGCTGCACTGAATGCCTGCCAGTTGCTAAATCATTTGGCCGCAGCACAACAAAACGCAGAAGCGCTGCTAAGCGTGTTAAACAAGGTAGATGCCTGGCGCAGACCGGAACGGCTTTCGCAATTACTGCAGGTAGCGAAATACTGGCCAGCAGAACAGCCGACATCCATACAGGCAGAATGCTTTACGGGCTCTCTTGATGTCGCTAAACGCATCGACGTGCAGCGCATTATTGCCAGCGGCGCAAAAGGGCCGGAAATCAAAAAGCAATTAACCGCCCAGCGATTACACGCAATCACTGAATATCTGTCTGAATGTGGCAGTGTTCAACCCAAATAGTGCTACAATAGCGCCATTGAACGAAGTGCATATCTGACTATTAATGACATTTGAAGAATTAGAACTCGACGACAAGCTTTGCCGTGCCCTGACAGAAATGGGTTTGACCCGCCCTACTACCATTCAGACGATGGTGGTTCCTGTTGCAATGGAAGGTAAAGACGTCCTGGCGTCGGCCCCCACAGGCACAGGCAAAACCCTGGCGTTTTTGTTACCAGCCTGTCAGTTTTTGCTGGACTTCCCACGCCAGCATCCCGGCGCCACCCGCATTCTGATACTCACACCTACCCGGGAACTCGCGCTGCAGGTGTTTGAACAAGCGAAAGCGGTGACGCAATTTACCAATTTGGTGTGCGGCGTGATCACCGGTGGCATCAACTATGGCACAGACAAAGAAACATTAAGTCAGAATCTGGATATTCTGGTCGCTACACCGGGCCGCTTGTTCGAGCACATTCAACAGGAAAGTGCCGACTGCCGCGATATCGAATGTTTAATTCTCGACGAAGCCGACCGCATGCTGGACATGGGCTTTTCGGCCATTGTGAATCAGATTGCCTCTGAAGCGCGCTGGCGTAAACAAAACATGTTGTTCTCAGCGACGCTTGAAGGGGCTGGTGTTAAGCACTTCTCCAATGACCTGCTCAATGAACCCGCGGTGGTAGAAGCCGATCCGCCTCGTCGAGAAAAAGCCAAAATCCATCAGTGGTATCACCTGGCCGATGACCTGGATCACAAAGTTGCCCTGTTAATCCATATTCTGAAAACCCAAATTAGCAGCGCCGTGGTCTTTGTAAAAACACGTGAGCGTCTGCAATGGTTACGTGAGCAATTACAAAAACAAGGCATTGAAGTGTGCTATCTGCAAGGTGAAATGCCTCAGGATAAGCGAATAGCCGCCCTAGGCCGTTTTAAAAGTGGTACGGTTCCCATTTTGTCGGCTACCGATGTTGCTGCCCGCGGTATTGACGTGCCCAATGTGAGCCATGTCATTAACTTCGACATGCCTCGCAAGGCCGACGTGTATGTGCACCGTATAGGTCGCACCGGTCGAGCTGGAGCTAAAGGCACCGCCATTGCTCTGGTTGAAGCGCATGATTATGAGATGATTGGCCGGGTTGGCCGCTATATGAATGAGCCGGTTAAAGCTCGCGTCATTAGCGAACTGCGTCCCAAAAACAAAGCGCCGTCGACCAAAGGCAAGAAAAAGCCTGCAAAAACCAAGGCCCAGGCAAAGGCCAAAGCGAAGAAAAAAGCAAACACCGGTAAAGGAAAATCAACATCATGAGCTTCCCTGAAAAAATCGTCCTTGCTACGGGCAACGCGGGCAAAGTGAAAGAGTTTGCCAGCCTGTTTGAAGCACTGTCTATCGAAGTGATCCCGCAAAGTTCGCTGAATGTGAGTAGTGTGCCTGAAACCGGTACCACCTTCGTGGAAAACGCCATTATTAAAGCCCGCCATGCCGCCAAAGAAACCGGATTACCCGCCATTGCCGATGATTCCGGCTTGGTTGTGGATTTGTTAGGTGGCGCCCCGGGCATTTACTCATCGCGTTTCGCAGGTGAATCCGCATCGGATGATGACAACATTACCAAATTGCTCGAAGCGCTGGGTGACGACAATCAACGCAACGCACACTTCCAGTGTGTACTGGTGTTTATGCGTCATGCTGATGACCCCATCCCCTTAATCAGTGAAGGCCAGTGGCATGGCAGTATTACCCGCCAGCGACATGGCGAAGGGGGTTTTGGTTATGATCCTGTGTTTTACGCCAACAGTTTTAAATGTACTGCTGCAGAGCTGACAAAAGCCCAGAAAAATACCGCGAGTCATCGCGGTCAGGCAATGCAACAGTTACTCAACAGCATGAAGCAGACCTTTGCGTAATCCACCGTTAAGCCTGTACATCCATATTCCGTGGTGTGTACAAAAGTGTCCTTATTGTGACTTTAACTCCCACGCGCAAAAAGGCGTTATTCCTGAAAAGGAGTATGTCGCGCACCTGTTGGATGATCTGGTAACCGATGCAAAATCCATTGGTAATCGGGAGGTCACCACCATTTTTATTGGTGGCGGTACACCGAGCTTGTTTGAACCTGACAGCATTGCCCATTTACTCAATGGCGTTGCCGAACGCGTAGCGCTGGCTGACGATGCTGAAATTACCATGGAAGCTAATCCGGGAACCATCGAAGCGGCGCGTTTTGACGGCTTTGTACAAGCTGGCGTGAATCGCTTTTCTGTTGGTGTGCAGAGCTTCCAACCTGATCACCTGAAAGTGCTTGGGCGAATTCACGATGATAAACAGGCGCGTTTCGCGCTAGGCCAGGCAAAGCACAGCGGTGCTCGCAGCATGAACATAGATTTAATGCACGGTTTACCTGAACAATCTCTGGACAACGCTCTACAGGATCTCAATGACGCCATTGACCAACAACCTGAGCACCTGTCCTGGTATCAGCTGACTATTGAGCCCAACACCCCGTTTTACTCACGCCCGCCCGAATTACCGAACGACGACGTTCTGTGGGATATTCAGAACGCCGGTCATGCCCGTTTACAAGCAGCTGGGTATGAACAATATGAAATATCCGGCTACAGCAAACCGGGCTATCAATGTCGGCACAATTTGAATTACTGGCGCTTTGGTGACTATCTGGGCATTGGCTGCGGCGCACACGGTAAAATTACCGATGCAGATTCGGGTACTATCACTCGCACAGTCAAGGTCAAACACCCGCGCGGTTATATGACATTGGGACGGGAATATCTGGATTCAGCCCAACTCGTCGAATCGGATGATGTGGCCTTTGAATTTTTTATGAATCGCTTTCGTCTCGTCGAGCCGTGCCCAAAAGCTGACTTCGAAGCATTTACCGGCACAACGCTCACCATCGCTCAACAGATGGAGTTAAATAAAGCGGTAGAGCAAGGCCTGCTATTGGAATCAGAACGTCATTGGCAGGTAACCGCACAAGGCAGGCGTTATCTGAACAGCCTGCTAAGTGCGTTTGTTTAATTTTAGGATTGCTGGTTTCAGGCCGAACAAACGGTCTTCCGGCGTGCCAGTAGCCGCCAATTCTTCAGGGGCACATTACTTACACACGTACCAGTCAGTATTAGTGTTAATGCGATAGTAAGCCCAAGCGTCCATTGTTCGCCAAACAAGGGCACGGCGATGACACTGGCGAATACCGGCACCAATGCCATCAGACCGCCCATTTTAGTCGCACCAATCAAATGGACCGCCCGGCCGTATAATACCATTTGGATCGTAGTTGCCATTACCCCCTGATAGAAAGCCTGTAAACCCACCATCTCCAACGGCACATCTAATAGACGATGCGGCATAAACAATATGTATATTGGAGTAAACAGTACAGTGGTAACAGCAATAATGCCCAGTGTGGCGTGCCAGGGGGCAAACTGCCATCTGCGCAACAGCACAGTAAAGACTCCCCAGAATACGCACGCAACCACAAAACTTATGTCTCCCTGCAAATAGCGGTTATCAGATGTCAGCGTTTCAATTAATAATGCCGCAATGCCCAGACTACTAATAATAATGCCTATCCAGGAAGACTTGGTGTGTCTTTCACCAGCTACAAAATAGGCGAATACTGCAATCATAATAGGCATCAATCCCGGTAGCAGCAGTGCGGCATGCGTGGCGGGGGCATGAGCAAAGCCATTAAACACAGACAACGCGTAAGCCAATCCGCCAATCGCGCCCAGCACGCCCATTCTCCACTGAAAAATCGTTTTTCTATAGCGCCAGATGAAAGGCGAAAATAACGTAAATGCCGTACCAAACCGCACCATAATCATGTCCGGTATAGCCAGTGCGGCTAACGCGCCAGCTTTGGAAACCAGAATAAATCCAGTCCAGATCATCACGGCCCCCAGGGCATACATGACGCCTTTAAGTGGCATAGTTTGATTGTCAAAAGTCTGACCGGTATTCAGCGTATTACGCATTTATATTTCCTGCTTGCTTTCATTGATACACATTATAAAATGCCCACATATTCATTAATAATGAATAATAAAGAAAAAACTATTCACTAAATATGAAAAATAAAGCCCTATGGATATTTCAGATTTACTCGTATTAAAAGCCGTGGTTGAGCATAACGGCGTCAGTCGTGCAGCAGAAGCACTGCATCGCGTGCCGTCAAACATCACCGCTCGTATCAAAAAATTAGAGAGTGAGCTGGGTATTAATTTATTTCTTCGCGAGAATAATCGCCTGACGGTCACCTCCGCTGGGCTCAGATTACTGGAGTACGCCGACAAGATTCTTCAGTTGCAAAAAAGTGCAATAGCCGAGCTAACTGAAACTGAACCTTCGGGCTTGCTCAGACTCGGTTCCATGGAGAGCAGCGCCGCATCCAGGCTTCCTTTCATCCTGTCGCAATTCCATCATCAATACAGCGCGGTGCAACTTGAATTAATGACGATGGCGTCTATGCCTTTAATCGATAAGGTACTGGAAGGTGAATTAGATCTGGTGATGGCCTCAGACCCACCCAGCGATCCAAGGCTCAACACAACGCACTGCTTCGATGAAGAACTTGTGTTGATCATGCCTGCTGATTGGCAACAACTACCTGAACTACCGGGCTCACTAACAATGGTCGGTTATAACAAAGGATGCTCCTATCGCCACCGACTCGAAACCTGGTTAACCCGCCATGGGCATACTTGCGATAAAGTCATCGAGATTCCAAGCCATTTCACCATGATTGGCTGTGTTATTGCTGGCATGGGCCTGGGTATGGTGCCGCGCTCACTGCTGGGCTTGCATAAAACGGATGGCCTCTTCGTACAATCTATCGATGATGACATCGCCAACGCCCCCACCTATCTTGTCTCCAGGAAAGACAATCCATCCAGTGCGATAAGTGCCTTCATTACCTGCACGTTAAGCTCGCCTGATGCCGTAGGAAAATAATGCACGCTTTATCATTTTCTGGTTAATTCTGGTTAATGCTTTTTCGTGATCAGACCTGCACTAAAGCTATTGCGCACAACGAAATATAGGGGTAACCTCCTATTGAATTGTATAAAAAATTGTCAACTTTCTTTACAGCACATTCAACTATTGACTAATATAAAAAAATAAAAAACAATATAATCAGAGGCTTGAATTTTTGGCATACTTTTTCCATAAGTTGCGTTAAGTCTGTTATAAGGGATCAGGAGAGGTAAATGGAGTCAAACCAGTCAAAACAATCACGCCGTGGTTTTATAAAAAAAGCAGCCGTCGGTGCAGCGCTTACTTCATTACCGGTAAAGTCAGTTTGGGCCACAAACTCCTGCAGTATGTCAGGCCAGTTGTCTGGCAACCTTTCTCAAACATCGGGTAATACACAGCCACTTTGCGATACCCCTATTTTATCTGGAGGTCGCTCTCATGGCTTCTGGTATCAGGGCGGTCAGACACTTCCGGGCAGTAATGGTAATAGTATCAAAAATGTATTCCCCCAAATGGGAAGCAACCCAAGTAATACCACAAAGGATTGTTGGAGAACAATGGTCGCTACTGTCAGAGACACTACCAAATTGGGTATTAATAGCTCACTGGCATTGGAACTAAATGTAAGTACCAATATAACCTTAACTCAGGCCTTTCAGCATCACGGTAACGGAAGTGGAATATTGAGGCAGGGTGCTACTGCATATCTCAATACTTATTTCGAACTTTATAATGGCATAATCTCGAGTGGGAGTGCTGCGCAGTCTAGAATGGCAGCAGAAGAAGTTGCCAATATGGTTATGAATAGAATGTATTTGGATAGCGGTTGGGGAACGGATTCTGACCTAGGATATACCAACGGATATTCAAAAGCGCCGTCTTCAAGCTTCTTATTCTCTGGTATGAATTGTTCGTCGTAAAGCCAGTGTGAAAAAGTGGATGTTTGCCGCATCTGTTGAGATGCGGCCGCTTGCTGATAATTCCGGTATTGTGTTGTTTGATAGTTGTTTAAATCAAACTCATTTACTGCGTTTTACTTCCGACGCCAATCACGCTTCAACATTCTCTCCCCCTTTTACATCTGACGAATTTTCTGTTTTTTTTGGTGCTGAATCAGGCACACTTGATGTATTGGTGAGCAGAAAGCTGGTTATCCCTTTTGAGCATTAATTACTTAAACCTTGGACTGTTGCAATCAAACTGCCTGACACTGCCAACGGCAGCAGCTCAAAGTGCACAACTTATTTATGGTGACGCGCCGAGACAGGACATATCAAGCTTCTGCGTGGCAGTAAAACCTGCGTCATTATTACGCCGCTTTATTAAACCCATAGTAGAGTTTGAGAGTAATTTCCGGATCCCTTTTAAACCTCTGCCCGCTAGCCAAAGCTACGCTTTGCTAGAGTGGGGGCTAAACTGGTGTCTGGCTACCGGACATTTCAACCACCTTTTACTTCACGCCGCGGTGCTGGTAAAAGAAGGCCAGGCTGTTCTTTTTCCGGCCATGCCAGGTTCGGGCAAAAGCACGTTAACTGCCTGGTTAGGCCTGAACGGCTGGAGCGTGTACTCTGATGAAATGGCGGTTATCGACTTACACACTGGTACAGTACAGCCAATGTACCGCCCTATCTGTTTAAAAAATCTGTCTATCGATTTAATTCAAAAATGGTCACCTGATGCGATCTTAACACCGGTTTGCCACGATACAGCCAAGGGCAGTGTTGCACATTTAAAAGCACACAACTGGCAGGAATTTTCGACATTCTCACCGGCGCGAATTGTCGGTGTGGTATTTCCGAAATACGATGCCTCAGCGACAGAACCACAACTCTATTCTGTCGATAAATTACAAACTTTTGAGAACTTCTATACCAATGCATTTAATTACCATGTGCTCGGACAAGCTTCTTTCGATATCCTGGCCAGGGTAGTAAACCAAATTCAAGGGTTTGAAGTGCATTACGCCTCACTTGACTTCATGAGTGACTTTTTAACGGATGAATTGTTGTCGTGAAACAACTGGAACTGGAACGGTTTATTGCAATCATCGCTGCTCCAAAGCAAGTACAACAACTCAGTGCTTCGGATTGGGAAATGCTGTTGTGGGTTTTGGATACTGCTCGCCTTGAAGCATGGCTAAATGCGCAACTAGAACCTATCGGTCTGAAGGATAGCCTTCCTGCAACTGTACAAACACGACTCGACAGTGCAATGATTTATGCTGAGCGTCAGCAAAAACAAGTACGATACGAATGCGAGATCATCAGCTCGCTGCTGTCAGAGAAGCGCATAACCCCGCTTTTTTTAAAAGGCGCTGCCTATGTGATCAGCGCAGAATTCAATAGTGCAGGTAGAATCTGTTCTGATATCGATGCCCTGGTTAAACAAGATGAGCTTGATGTTGCCGAACGGCAGCTAAAAATGAATATGTGGCTGTCTCAGGACGTCGATGATTACGATGACAAATATTATCGCGAATATGCCCATGAAATCCCGCCAATGATGCAAGCCGAACGCGGGACAGTTCTTGATTTACACCATAACTTGTTTTTACCTGTTAGTGGCCGCGCACCTAAAATAGAGCAGTTTTGGGCAACGACAACGACTAACGACAACGGTTTATCGACGTTGAAACCTGCTGCTGCGTTGGTCCACAGTATGATTCACCTGCTGATGAACGAGGAGGTGACCTATGGCCTCCGCGACTGTCTGGACATGCAATCTATTATCGACACGCACAATAGTGATTCGTTTTGGCTGGAAGTAAGTACTCTGGTGGTAGATAACGACTTCACCTATGAATATCAATTGCTGCTGCTATTGCTAGACATTCTGTTTGGCCGGGAGACGGTTAAGCAGCAAATACTCGCCCAACAAATAACAGCGGATACGAAAACCCGATTTTGGTTATGGTGTTACCGTAAAGCGGTTATGCCTGATCACCCTCATCTCTGCAATCGTTATGCTGGTGTTGCAAGAGCCGCTGTGTATTGCAGGGGGCACAGTCAAAAAATGCCATTGGCAACGCTATTGAAACACAGTACGGTTAAACTCTATAAAGCTGCACGGAAAGCGTTGGTTGGCGAAGCTGACAAAGAGTAGCGGTTGGCGTAAACGGGCATGAACCTCAGGGACAACCTCTTTCCGCTTATAATGCGCGTGGAACAAGCCTAAAAGGACACTGTATGATCACCGAATCACAGCTACATCAATTGGCAGAGCTATGTCGTCAGGCTTCCGACATTGAAATAATGCCTCGTTTCAGGCAGCTTGAAGACACGCACATCAAACAGAAGCTCAATCACAATGATTTAGTCACTATTGCCGACCAGGCAGCAGAGAAATTCATTATGGAGAGACTGCATACGCTATACCCAGATGCCCTGCTAATCGGTGAGGAAAGCGTTTATGCGGATGCTACAGCACTCGACCAATATCAGGATGCCGAACTGAGCTTTGTTCTGGACCCAATAGATGGAACCTGGCATTACGCCAATGGCTCTGTGTATTTTGGCGTTATGCTTGGCGTCGCAAGCTATGGAAAAATGATTGGCGGAATTATTTTTGAACCGGTAACGGGCCACTACCTTTGGGCCCTCGAGGGTAAAGGAGCGTTCGACCGAATAAACGGCACAGATCAACCCTTGCGAGTGGGCCGCCACGCGAGTCGCAAGTTGTCTGACACCATGGGCTGTTATTCATTCGGTGTTGCTAAGGGAGATGAGCGCGAACAAGCACTTCAGGTCGCAAGCAAGCTGGGCCGTTTAATGGACTACCGCTGTGCAGCTGCCGAATATCGTCTGCTGGTGACGGGGGCGATTTCCTTTGTCGTCTTTCAAAACACGCTGAACCTATGGGACCACGGTGCCGGGCAATTGATAGCGAAAGAAGCCGGCGCGGCTACGCGAATGCTCAACGGAGAAGATTACCAGCCTCAGGTGGCAGGAAAACTGATCGTTGCAGAAAGTGAAGCGCGCTGGCAAGAGTTAGCCACACTCTTTAACTCCAATTAAGTACCAACTTAGACACATTGGGAAACAGCAAGAAAATGGGGCTATTTAAACGCATTAACCTGGCACTCAGTCGTCGTATTCACTGGCGCTTGCCCAATGCGTTAACCGAACCACTTTTCCCGGACTACGAACGGTTGATATTACAATACGTGTCAAAGCTCGACGCTGGCACGGTACTGGATGTTGGTGCGGGGTATCTGCTACCTGACTCATTAAAGTATCAACGTAACCCGAATATTACCTTGATAGGGATGGATATTCTGCCCTCATCACTGGAACAAAACACCGATATTGACGCAGCCGTTATTGCCGATGCCTGCAAACCCTGGCCGTTCGAAGATAACACTTTCGACGTCGTCTTTAGTCGTTCCGTTATGGAGCATCTTTATGACAACGATACCTTTGTCAGTGAAATGCACAGAACACTCAAGCCAGGAGGAATTTGTATTCACGTGCTACCGGGTAAACATGCGCCGTTTTCAATCTTAAACAGATTACTACCCAATAAAGTAACCAAAAAGCTGGTGGAGTGGGCGTTTCCAGAACGAAAAGGCGAGCTAGGGTTTGTGGCTTATTATCATCACTGTTCGCCCCCTGCCCTGCAGCGATTATTTGAGCGTAACGGATTCACCATTGAATACGAGCGGCTTCGTTACTATCAATCGGCATACTACGTTGCTTTCTTCCCTGTTTTTTTCCTATCTGCGATATATGACTGGGTAGTATGGAAGTTTGGTGCTAAAAGACTGGCTTCACAAATGTTAATTGTTGCCGTCAAAGAAAAGATTAATGCAGAAAATAAGTCGGATTAAGTCTGAAACTTAGGCCAGTAAAAAACGGCGACCTATGTCGCCGTCTAACTGAAAATAGCATTGATGTGCTTGATTTACTGAGGGTCTTATCAGTAATCAACTGATGACACAGCCTGGCTATGGTCAGTTAAAATTAAACATTAAATTCCCAATGCTTGCCCACCGCCTATCTGGACAGTTTCCGCTGTCACAAATGATGCGTCCTCACTGACCAGAAACGATATGACTGACGCGACTTCTTCTGGTTGCCCTAATCGCCCGAGTAAAATACTGTTTTTCCAGGACGCAAATACATCCGGTTTTGTCGCTTTAATCTGCGCGTGAAACGGCGTATCAATCGTACCAGGCGAAACAGCATTAACTCGGATACCGGCTGGCGCCAGTTCCTTAGCCAAGGCACGGGTCAGTGTATTGACAGCAGCCTTCGAGACGCCATAAATACCTGCTCCCGGGCCACCTGCGTTCCAAGCTGCATTCGAGGTATAATTCACGATAGAGCTGCCCACCGCGTTTTTCAGGAAGGGGATAGCCGCTCTCGATACAAAAAACGTGCTGTCCAGGTTCAGCGCCATCACCGAGCGATAAAACTCAGTGGTCATACCCTCAATGGGACTTCTGCCGCCGAGGCCACCCGCATTATTAATAACACAATCAATCTTACCGTATTTTTCACCAATGCTACGAACATGTCGGGTAACCGCCTCTTCATCTGTTACATCAAATCCGACATACTCAGCTTCGATCCCCATAGCAACTAGCTCTGTTACTCTGGCTTGTCCTTTCTCTGCTTCTATACCATTTAATACCACAAGGTAACCATCGTTCCCCAACCTTTTGGCAACTTCAAAACCAATACCACCTGTAGCACCAGTGATCAACGCTATTTTCTTTGACATTCTATTTCCTTACCCACCAACATTATTACCAATACTAGTAACCACTCCCAATTTGGTCAACCAAAATTTGGAAATAACACTTTATTAACTATGAAACAAGACCATTAATTAGCAATAGAGACAAACAGTGTGTGTGTAAGAGCTAGGAATTTTGATGACTGGACCAGCGTTAGGGAAAAATTTTTCTATATAAAAATAGACAGTTAGGAAAAACAACAAAAAAGTTTCATATATGAAACAATAATTACAGGCCAAATTACACCCAAATATAGGCAAATCATTACAAGTCATGCACTTAACCAGAATTACATATTGGTTGACAAATTGGCCATATATTAATACTGTTTTAACATATTTTTTGGTCAGCGATAAAAACAGGTTACAAGTAATGTCGTTGACTATTCATCTTACACATTTTGTGCCACTAGCTTAAAAAGCAGGTGGATTAACATTTTAGGAGTGACGTATGTCTAAACCGGTTATTGGTTTTATTGGGCTTGGCCTAATGGGCGGGAATATGGTGGAAAACCTACAGAAAAAAGGTTACCCATTAGTTGTTATGGATCTGAACCCTGAAGCGGTAAATGTCTGTGTAGAAAGAGGCGCAAAGGCCGCAAACACTCCAAAAGAACTAGCAGAACAAGCTGATATCGTCATGTTGTGCTTAACTACATCGGCTGTTGTAGAGAAGGTGATTTTTGGGGAAAACGGTCTGGCTGAAGGAATGAAGCAAGGCTCGACGCTGATTGATTTTGGTACATCTGTACCAGCGTCAACCCGGAAAATTGGTGAAGCGCTGGCAAAGATTGGTGTTGGCATGGTGGATGCGCCTTTAGGCAGAACACCAGCTCACGCAAAAGACGGTTTGCTGAATATCATGGCCGCAGGCAACAAAGACACCTTTGAAAAAGTCAGACCTGTACTGGAAGACCAGGGTGAAAATGTCTTTTATCTTGGTGAATTAGGTGCCGGACATACAACAAAACTGATCAATAATTTTATGGGGATGACTACCGTCTGTGCCATGTCGCAAGCCTTTGCCGTAGCCGAAAAGGCCGGCGTAGACCGTCAGCAACTGTTCGATATCATGTCAACAGGACCATCCAGTTCGCCTTTCATGCAATTTTGTAAGAACTACGCCGTAGACAATGTAAGCGATTTGGGCTTTTCCATTGCAAACGCAAATAAAGATCTGGGCTACTTCCTGCAAATGGTCGATGACCTGGGCACCTCTTCTAAAATTGCTGAAGGTTCTTCGGCAAATCTGCAGGCCGCATTCGACGCAGGTATGGGACAAGGTAATGTGCCTGAAATCTTTGACTATTATCTGAAATTATCGAAGTAACCGACTAAGGTAAACAAAATAAGCCCGCGCTTGATTCTGGGCAGCGGGCTTCAACGACACTTAACAGAATCGCCGGTTATGCCTAAAGCCAGCCCATAAAAACACGAGTGTATAATGCGAATACTAAACCTACTGCTAGTGACCACTGCCATATTACTGATGGTACACATGTCATCAAACCTCGCTGCCAAAGAATATTTGGTAGACACCCCACAAGCCTACCAGGACATAGCAGATCAACTAAAACCTGGCGACATTGTTAAATTAAAAAATGGTGTCTGGCAGGATTTCGAAATACTACTGCAGGCCAAAGGAACAGAGAAGTCAGTAATTACCCTTACTGCAGAAACCAAAGGTAAGGTTATTTTAAGTGGTAAAAGTAATCTTCGATTAGCCGGTGAATATCTGGAGGTTTCCGGTTTAGTATTTAAAAACGGTTATACGCCTAGCTCAGCTGTAATCGAATTCCGTCGAAACAAAGATGAATTAGCTTACCACTCAAGGGTTACGGAAGTCGTGATCGATAACTACAACAACCCGGACAAGCAGGAATCCGACTATTGGATCGCACTTTACGGCCGTCATAATCGAATAGACCATAACCATATCGTTGGTAAACGCAATAAAGGCGTCACCGTTGCAGTAAGATTAAACAGTGAGAACAGTCAGCAAAATTACCACCGTATCGACCATAATTATTTTGGTTATCGACCTACCTTTGGCTCCAATGGCGGGGAAACGCTGCGCATTGGCACAAGCCATTACTCTCTGACTGATTCGCACACCTTGGTGGAAAACAACTACTTCGAACATACCAATGGAGAAGTAGAAATCATTTCTATCAAATCGGGTAAAAATATACTCAGAAACAATGTGTTCTTCGAGGCCAGAGGCACACTCACTATGCGACATGGCAATGGCAACCTCATAGAAGACAATGTATTCATTGGCAATAACGTACCGCATACCGGCGGTATACGCGTCATCAATCGCGATCAAATTATTCGTAACAATTACCTTGAAGGCTTGACAGGATATCGATTTGGCAGTGGTTTTACCGTTATGAACGGTGTGCCAAACTCGCCCATTAACCGCTATCATCAGGTAGATAATGCAACTATTGAGCACAATACTTTTATCAATGTTAAACATATTCATTTAGCCGCAGGCAGTGACAAAGAGCGTAGCGCAGTTCCAATCAACAGCGTGTTTCGCAATAATCTGATTGTTAACGAGCAAAGCTCTCATCCTTTCAGTATTTTCGACGACATAAGCGGTATCGCCTTTTCGGGCAATGTGAGTAATCAATCAGTTCCGGAAGCCATTAAATCTGGGTTCAGTATCAAGGATGTTGAGTTAAGAAAGCCGGATTTGGACATACTCTACTCGACACCTGACCCGGTCACCGCCGGCGCAAAACGAACTGCTCCTGTTTTAAACAAAGCTCAAACAGGTGTTAACTGGTATCCGAAAACGTTAGCTGAAACGCCGTTTAACACGGGTGCAGAACATATGGTTCAAGCAGATGTAAAAACGCTGCTTTCAACAATAGAAAAAGCCAAATCAGGCGACATTCTGGTGCTTGATGCAGGAACGTTTATTGTTCCCAAGCTCATTTCGCTTGATAAAACGTTAACAATAAAAGCGAAACAGACAGGTACCGTGACCCTGGCTTTTGAACGCACCGCCCTGTTCGAAATTACAGACGGTGGCAATCTGATGCTCGAAGGTTTAACACTATCAGGTCAGTACAGCCCGGATGCCGCTGGTAACAGCGTAATAAGAACCCAAAAATGGGGTATGCTTAACAATTACCGATTTGTAATGCAGAACTGCATCGTTGAGCAGCTTGACGTCAATCACTCTTTTCATTTCTTTAGTACTGGCAAAGGTGCCTTTGCTGACAGTATCGAATTATCCGGCAATACCTTTCGTGATGTAACCGGGGATATCCTGCAACTCAATAGTGAAATTGAAGATTTGGGTATCTACAACGCTGAATATGTCACGCTGGCTGATAACACCTTTTCCCGCGTGCAAGGTGCCATCGTGAAACTTTATCGGGGTGGAACTGATGAAAGTACGTTCGGACCACACTTCTCAATGACAAACAATACGCTAGATGGGACAGGCAAAGGCAAACGGAATAAACAGGCTGCCAGTATCTATCTGCACGGCGTGCAGGTCACAGATATCAGTAATAATTCGTTTTCCGACAGCGCTCCGATCGTACTGGAGCATACGGTAGGTGAACCCAATTCATCCATTACAAACAATGTATTCAAAGCAACTTCGGCCCCTGTGATCAAAGAGCTTCGCGTTAACGGCCCACATACTGCCATTGTTGAAAATAATACCATCGAGACCGGCGACAAGAGGTAATTGTCATGCAAGTAACCCGAATCAAACCCTTTTTCATACTGCTCATGGCGTTAATGCTATCAGCCTGCGCAGAGGCGGCACACCCGAACCTGGTAATTACCTCCGATAACATAGAACAAATGCGCGCTGCTATCGATGAGCCTGGCCGTTTCAAGAACGCATTTGATAAACAACGCCATATGGTCGACGAACTGATCAAACACCCGATCGTCGTTCCCGTACCAAAAGACGGTGGCGGCGGTTACACACATGAGCAACACAAGAAAAACTATCAGCTTATGTACAATACGGGCGTTATGTATCAGCTAACCCAGGACAAACGTTATGCAGATTATGTGCGTGATATGCTGCTGGCTTATGCCGATTTGTACCCAACACTGGATGTGCACCCCAAACGCAAAGTAAAAGCGCAAAACCCAGGCAAATTGTTCTGGCAAAGCCTGAATGAGGCAATGTGGCTGGTGTATACCATCCAGGCCTATGATCTTATTTACGACGCATTAAACAGCTCGCAAATCAAGACTATCGAAGACAACTTACTGAAACCAGTGGCTTTGTTTTTATCTGAAGGACAACCATCGACATTCAATAAGGTGCACAACCACGGAACGTGGGCAACTGCCGGCGTGGGAATGGCTGGCTATGTCATGAATGAACCTGAATGGGTTGAAAAGTCGCTTTATGACCTGGACAAATCAGGCAAAGGCGGCTTCCTCAAACAACTGGATATATTGTTTTCCCCACAAGGTTATTACAACGAAGGTCCCTATTACCATCGATTCGCGCTATTGCCATTTGTCACTTTTGCTCGCGCTATCGAAAATAACGAACCAGACAGAGCTATTTTTCAACATCGTAATGGCGTGTTGTTAAAGGCAATCTATGCCGCAATTGACCTCAGTTACAACGGGTTATTCTTTCCTATTAATGATGCGATAAAAAGCAAAGGCACTGACACCATAGAACTGGTTCACGGTGTCGCTGCTGCTTATGCTCTTACCAACGATAATCGCCTGTTGGACATTGCAAAGCAACAAAACCAGATAGTGTTAACCGGTGATGGACTAAAAGTCGCTCGCGCACTGGACAATAATCTTGCGCAGCCTTACCAATACCAATCTACCGCATTCGGGGATGGCAGTAACGGAGACGAAGGCGCGCTTGTGGTTATGCGCAGTGACATAGATGGAGAGCAAGCGCTTTTATTCAAGCCTGCATCACAGGGTTTGGGACACGGTCATTTTGATAAACTGACCTGGCAATTTTATGATCGTGGAAACGAAATAGTCTCTGACTATGGTGCAGCACGATTTCTTAATGTCGAAGCAAAATACGGTGGACGTTACCTTCCGGAAAACGAATCCTACGCCAAACAAACCGTAGCGCACAACACCGTTGTTGTAGATGAAACCAGCCACTTCAACGGTGATGTATCGGAAGGTAATGCCAACGCCCCCACTCTGGACTTTTTCGAAACAACTGATAAAGGTACTGTGTCAGCAGGCAGTATTGATACTGCGTATGCAGGCGTACAACTGTCTCGCACACTGGCACTGGTTAACCTGCCAGATTTATCACGAACCATCGCTATCGATATCTTCAATGTCATTGCCGATCAAGCCCACCAGTTGGACTTACCGCTGCATTATCAGGGGCAGTTAATCGATACCAACTTTGCCATCGAGGCTAATACTGATTTACTAAAACCCGTCGGTAAAAATCAGGGGTATCAGCATTTATGGCAAAAAGGTCAGGCAACGCCAGAAGCCGGTCTGGCCCGCGTCACATGGCTAAATGAAAACGGACGTTTTTATACTCAGACAACCCTGACCGACGGGACTGAGTCCTTTATTTTTACTCAAATTGGTGCAAATGATCCTAACTTTAACCTGCGTAATGAACACGGCTTCATACGTCGGGTAAGGGGCGTTTCTCAACACCGTTTTATTTCAGTCCTGGAACCACACGGTGAATACAACCCCTCTAAAGAGTTCACCCTGAACGCGGTGAGCCAGGTCACATCTCTCGAGTATTCAGAACAAGGTTCACTGAGTCTGATTGAAGTTACTGTTGAAGGTCGTCAATTTTTGGTGGCTATCAATGGTACAGAGGACGCACAGGCTAATAGCACCGAATTTTCATACAAGAATCATCAGTACAACTTAGACGACCGTCTTGGCGTTTACGTACTTTCGAACCACTAGGAGTTACATCATGCAAAAACAAAGCCCTCTCTTTTCATTTGGCAACGACACCAAAATCGAAGACCTAGGTGGTGGCTTGAAACGTCAAATGCTCGGTTTCAACGAAGAACTTATGGCTGTGAAAGTCTGGTTCGATAAAGGCGCAGAAGGCTACGTTCACAAACACCGTCACTCGCAGGTCACGTACGTCGTCGAAGGTGAATTTCACTTCAGCATTAATGGTGAAGTACACATTCTTAAGCCTGGTGACAGCTGCTTAATACCGCCGTACGCAGAACATGGCGCGATCTGTCCAACAGGCGGCGTTCTCATAGATACCTTTAGTCCGCCCCGCGAAGATTTTATTGAGGAGTAAACAATGAAAATAAATGGATTGCGCTGGTGGGTTATTGCGCTCATTGCATTGGCTACCATCATCAATTACATAGATCGCCAGGCACTAAGCGTCTTATGGCCTGATATTGTTGAAGATCTTTTCCCTGATAAAGATGCACTCGAACGCAAACAAATTTATGCCAATATCTCTATTGTTTTCGTATTTGCCTATGCGTTTGGCCAGGCCATATTTGGAAAGATTTTCGATTGGGTAGGTACACGTATCGGCTTCGTCTTGTCGATTGGTGTATGGTCGCTGGCTACCGTCGCTCACGCCTTTGCTCAAGGTGTACTCAGTTTCAGTTTTTTCCGTGCCATTCTGGGAATAGCAGAAGCGGGAAACTGGCCGGGTGCGGCAAAAGGGAACGCAGAATGGTTTCCTACAAAAGAGCGTGCTCTCGCCCAAGGTATATTCAACTCAGGCGCAGCAATTGGCGGCATTGTAGCAATACCACTTATCGCACTACTTACCATTTATTTTAGCTGGCAAATGGTATTTGTTGTGGTCGGTCTCGCAGGTTTTCTCTGGTTGGTACCCTGGTTAATTCTGGTTAAAGCGCCACCAGGCAGCCACCCTTGGATCACTGCAGAAGAACGCGAATACATCCTAACCGGTCAACGTGCTTCGTCACAACAGACTGACGCCAATGGCGGTGACGATGAATACAACCCTTCTACAGCAGAACTACTGGGTCGAAAACAAAGCTGGGGGGTCATTATTGCCTCAGCAGCTATCGATCCTATCTGGTGGCTGTTCGTGTTTTGGATCCCGATATACCTCAATGAGGTCTATGCCATGGATGTTAAATCGATTGGCATTTATGGGTGGGTGCCCTATGTTGGCGCGATGTTTGGAGCCTGGTTTGGCGGCCTGCTGGCACAAAACAGACTCAAGGCCGGCTGGAGCACTGATAAAACCCGTAAGCTGACGATCACACTGGGTTGCCTGATTATGCTACCCGCTCTACTCGCCATGGCTAATCCTGGCGCACCGGTTATTGCGGTTCTGATCATGGCTGTTATTCTGTTCGGATTTCAGACCGCCATTGGCAATGTGCAAACCCTGCCCAGTGATTTACTGGGTAAGAAAGCTGTGGGTACGCTATCGGGATTCTCCGGTATGGCAGCTAAGCTTGGAGCGGTAGGACTCACCTCGCTGGTGCCCTACTTAACCGCTGATGGTAACTACACCCCAGCCTTTGTTATCGGTGCCTCTCTGGCCATTATTGCTATGGCTGCAATATGGGTGCTTATTCCCAAAATCGAGCCACTAAAAAAACCTGAGTAACGGGTTGTCCACGGTGACGTCCTGGCTGTTTTTGCGGACGTCACTTACCAGCACTTTTATTGAGAATTCGCACGCGTTATGAACAAAATATTTTTCTTAGGCGAATGTATGGTTGAGTTGCGCGCCATAGACGATAACACGATGGAACAGTCGTTCGCCGGTGATGTATACAATTCTGCAGTGTATTTACAACGCTGCTTCCCGGGCATTAAAGCCGGCATGGTTACAGCCGTAGGTACCGACGCATTGAGCGAGAAGATGATTCAGAAGTTTCACCATGAATCACTCGATACGACATTTGTATTCCAGCACAAGGATAAGGTCCCAGGCTTATATTTAATAAAAACAGATGCCGTCGGAGAACGCAGTTTCACCTACTGGCGAAGTGACGCTGCTGCCAGATACCTGATGGACTTCCTGAACGACGATGTAGCCGGATTATTTAAGACTGGAGATGCACTGTTTATATCGGGCATTTCTCTGGCCGTGATAACTCCCGCAGCACGTTCAGCATTGTGGAGTTTACTTGAACAGCTCAAGTCTCGCGGTGTTACTCTCATTTTCGATCCCAATTATCGGGCGAGACTGTGGTCTTCCACTGATGAAGCCATTACCGCATTTCAACGCGCATTCCAACTAGCTGACATAGCTTTACCTGGCGTGGAAGACCTCGAAGTGCTCTTTGGTATTTCAAACGCAGAAGCTGCTATTGAATACTGTCAGTCATTTGGCATACGAGAGATCGTTGTTAAAAACGGACCCGAATCAGTACTGACTTATGCCAATGGGCAGTTACAAAAACACCCAATAACACCAGTAACAAAGGTAGTGGATACCACCTCTGCCGGTGATGCATTTAACGGTGTCTATCTGGGGGCACGTATTCAGAACCGTTCGATCAGCGATGCTGTACAACTGGCTGCGACCGCTGCCGGAACAGTTATCCAGCACCCCGGAGCCATTACACCGGCAGCCGCTTTTCGAGCAGCAATGGCTACAGCTGGCATTTAGTTTACGAACCGGAGGTCATAACTGGCCAGATAAATGTGAGCCTCCTATTTTCAAACGCGGCGCCAATAAACGAAGCCTTCGCGCCGCTTTCATTTCGTTATACAGGCAGCCCCCGGGCTCCTACAATTACTTGAGAGAGAGAACATCATGAACCGCTTTTCCGAATTAATGTCCGGGCAAACCCTACTACCTATTATCCAGGCTGAGACCCCACAACAAGGCGTTAGTATTGCTCAGGCAATGGCTGATGCAGGACTAGGACTGGTTGAAGTTGTGCTTCGAACTGACGCCTCACTTGAAGCGCTGAAGGCAATAAAAGCAGCTGTTCCAAGTTTACGCGTTGGTGCGGGTACCGTTACCAACGTCGATATTTTACAAGAGGCAATCAATGCCGGTTCTGATTTTATTGTTACTCCCGCTGTCTCGCCCTCGCTATTGAGTGAACTCACACGTTGCAAGGTACCGGTTTTACCCGGCGTGTCGAATACGGGCGACATACTAATGGCTCTTGAGTTTGGCTTTGAAGAGCAAAAACTATTCCCAGCCTCCCTTTCTGGTGGTGCGCCATTTCTATCAGCCGTATCTTCTGTATTTCAAACAGCCCGGTTCTGCCCAACTGGTGGAGTCAATCCACAAAACAAGATGGACTATCTTTCATTGAACAATGTCTTTGCTGTTGGCGGTACCTGGGTGGCCAAAAAAGAATGGGTAACCAGTGAAAACTGGGAGGCGATTACGGCTGCCTGTGTCGATGCACTGGAAGCGTAGGAGCATGCTATGACCTTCTTATCACATTCAGTTTCACCCGGCGTAGCAGTAGGAGAAAGCGTTAGCACTATTTATAAGCATGCACGGACTCACCAGTATGCCCTGCCCGCTGTCAATGTTGTCGGTACACAATCTGTCAACGCAACACTCGAAGCTGCAAAATCCGTACAATCACCGGTTATCATTCAACTATCTAATGGTGGTGCGCAGTTTTTTGCTGGTAAAGGGCTGACCTTACCCGGCCAGGAGTCCGCGGTACTGGGCGCGGTTGCCGCTGCCCGTTATGTGCATACTGTTGCTGAACATTACGGCGTGCCAGTCATGTTACATACTGATCATGCAGCTAAGTCGCTGCTTCCCTGGATTGATGGGCTATTAGACGCTGGAGAAGCGCATTTTGCTGCAACAGGAAGCCCTTTATTCAGCTCACACATGATCGATTTGTCTGAAGAACCTTTGGAAGAAAACATTGCCCTTTGTGAGCAGTATCTTACCAGAATGGCCAAGATGGGCATGACGTTGGAAATTGAGCTTGGCTGCACGGGCGGAGAAGAGGATGGCGTAGATAATACCCACCTTGATAATGCTGCTCTTTACACCCGGCCAGAAGATGTCGCATACGCTTATGATCGCCTGAGTAAAATTAGTCCAAACTTTATTATCGCGGCTTCATTTGGCAACGTGCACGGCGTTTACAAACCAGGGAATGTCGTGCTTACGCCTACCATACTCAGAGACTCTCAGGCTTATGTTTCAGATACATTCGGGCTCCCCGAGAACAGCCTGAATTTCGTGTTTCACGGTGGCAGTGGTTCAGAGCCAGAAAAAATCGCCGAATCACTAGGATATGGTGTCGTAAAGATGAACATTGATACCGATACACAGTGGGCGAGCTGGCAGGGTGTGCACACCTATTACCAGCAAAAACATGCCTATTTAGCGACACAGATCGGCAACCCCGAAGGCGACGACAAGCCCAATAAAAAATACTATGACCCTCGTGTTTGGCTGCGACATGCTGAGCGTCATATGGTCTCTCGCCTGATCCAGTGTTTCACCGATTTAAACTGCGTAAACCGGTATCAGCAATGAAGCGTTTAATTCCCATACTCAAACAGGATAAGGTCGATACTGACCTTATCCTGCTAATCAGAACGATTCTGGCCGCCAGTAAGGAAATTGCGTTTCGAGTCAGCCAGGGCGAATTGGCAGGCATTCTTGGGTCAACGCTTGATGAAAATATACAGGGGGAAATTCAGAAAAAACTCGATGTAGTAGCAAACCAGCTATTGAAAGATATGCTGTTAGACGACGACAATGTTGCGGCAATTGCATCAGAAGAAGAACCCGACGTCGTTCCAGGCCACCAGCACGGTAAATATATTGTTGCCTTTGATCCGCTAGACGGCTCTTCAAACATTGATGTTAATGGGCAGATTGGCACCATATTCACGATATACCCGGTTCGACCGGATGTCCCTTTCAACTGTGAGCGTCAATTTGCTCAGCCTGGCCATCAGCAGGTATGTGCGGGCTATGTCCTTTATGGCCCATCCTCCTTGTTAGTCATGTCAACCGGGGGGCCAACCCGATGTTATACCCTCGATTTAACACATGGGGGCTACCTGTTAACGCGTTCCGAAATGCAAATCCCTACCGACAGCAAAGAGTTTGCCGTCAATATGGCGAATTATCGTTATTGGGCTGACCCGGTCAGGGGATACTTCAATCAACTGCTGTCTCATCCGAATTTCGCCAATAGTACCCTGCGATGGAATGCCGCCATGGTAGGAGATATCCATAGAGTATTAAGCCGCGGAGGTATGTTTGTGTACCCCGAGGACAGCCGTGTTGGGAACGAAAACGGCAAAATTCGGCTACTTTACGAAGCTAACCCGTTAGCCATGTTGGTAGAAGGCGCAGGCGGAATAGCGACCGCGTCTGGTCAGCGTATCCTGTCAATCCACCCCGACTCACTGCATCAGCGAGTACCTGTAGCGATGGGTTCAGCTTCGCAAGTTGCTGTCCTAAACCAGTATCTACACGATCGGGCTTTTGATGAATCAATCACTCATTCAACGAATTAAGGACGTCTGAGGTATATACAATGAAATCAACAATAATAAAAATCATCGGCCCGTTTTTGTTGTTTGCACTTCTCATGATGGCTGCAAATAACAGTCGCGCTCAGACTATCTCATTACCACTTTCACACCAGCAACTCGAAGAGGGAGTCCTATTGGGGAGCACCCATAAGCTAGACCCAACCCTTCCTCCCAGTGGTAACTTTGATCTTCTGGACTGGAGTCTGACATTACCCACTGACCTCAATCAGGACAACAAAGCCGATATGATATATGAACAACCTCTATCTGACGGTTTTGAACTTAAACCCTTGTTTTACACTGCTGCTGATGGCGGGATGGTGTTCGCCTGCCCCAATGAAGGTGCAAAAACATCCAGCAATACCAAATATGCTCGCACCGAATTACGGGAAATGCTGAGACGCGGAAATACCGGCATGAAAACCCAAGGTATTACAGGAAACAACTGGGTGTTCAGTGGCGCACATGGCTCAGCAAAACGCGAGGCGGGTGCCATAGAAGGGAGCCTGGAAGCAACATTGGCAGTTAATCGAGTCTCAGTTAGCGGTGACGAAAAAAAGGTAGGCAGGGTAATCATTGGTCAAATACATGCAACCGATGATGAACCCATTCGTCTCTATTACCGAAAACTCCCCAACAATAAAAAAGGCTCAGTGTATTTTGCCCACGAAATAAATGGCGGTGACGATATCTGGGTTAACCTGGTGGGTTCACGCTCTCACACGTTGAGTGACCCGGAAGAAGGCATCGAACTTAATGAAAAGTTTAGCTACAAAATTACGGTAGAAAACAGCATTCTTCACGTCACGCTAATTCGGCAAAATAAACCCAATATCAGCCGTTCTATAGACATGAGCGAAAGCGGTTATCATAAAAATAACCAGTATATGTATTTTAAAGCGGGTGTTTACAACCAGAACAATAGCGGTGAGCCCCGCGATTTCGTACAGGCAACGTTTTATTACCTGGCCAATATTCACTGATTCTCTTATACCATCTGCAGTTTCCTGCAGATGGTATAGTGCTGCAAACTGACTACCTCATAGTCCTACAACTACCCAACTGTTCGTTATCGCTTCATTCACTGGCTGCGTAGCCTTTGTGGGCATTTCGAATTTCATAGAAGGTCGCCTGCGCATACTCAGACGGGAGGCTGGAATTGTTCAGGTGATAAACACCAACTTTAAAATACATGTATTGCCCATCTGCATCATAAAGGCTGTTACTCATGTCATAGTTGGCCACGACGTCTGCTTTACCCTCGCGTGACAAAGTCACCGTGAGCAGATTCATTTCTACGCTGATACGATAAGTAAATACCTCATTGAGTGCTATCCCGTCAGTAGGATCTGCTGCGCTGTTGCTTCGTGTGCCAAGCATCTCGACATAGGTCTCAATATTGTCTCCATTCGTATCTGTCTGCCTGCTCTCGTGGGCGAAATAGATTGCGCCTCGCTCATTTTCCGGCAGTTTTCGGTAATACAGCCGTATAGGCTCGTCGTCATTGGCATGAATTTGCCCTATAACCAGCCGGCCTATCTGGTAATTTTCACCCGTTGTCGTGACCTTATTGACCGCCATTTTTACGTGTAAATCTCCGTCAACGCCCCCTGCGTCTTGCTGTTGTTGTGCCGATGCACTACCAAATACCCAATTATTTTTATTCACTCCCTGCGTTCGAATATCAGGATCGCCACGGCGCAGCATTTCTCTTAATTCAACCCGCACATAATTCGTATTGGTTGAGGTTTTATATCCATAGCTAGGCGAGCGCATCACTATCCCATTATCCTCAGACGCATAAAAAAATTCAGAATGGGTATAACCATTCGCCAGCTCAGATTCTGAGATCGTATCTGATCTGCCATTACCATCTTCATCAGTGGGAATGCTCAAATACCAGTCTAATAAATCAATGCCTACTTCATTTGGGAAAATATCAGCAAACTCCCCTGTCGCCTCAGCACAACGGTGAGCGCGGATTTCTACTATGCCAGACTCCGCCATGGTAGAACTGCCATTGAGCCGTACTTTAATATACCTAGCATTGACGGTATCAAAGGAGTGCAATTCAAAGCCACTATGTTTGCCACTGGACTCTCCCCCTGTGATAACGGGCGTCCATTCTTGTGCGTTGCCCGATACCTCTACATCGAAATAAACACGTAGCTCACTGCCCCGAAACCATTTAACCGTAAGCGCACTTATTTGTACTTCACGGCCCATATCTAGCGTAATTTCATTGTTTGTTGCAGAACTTTGCCAGCGGGAAACTGACGAGAAATCACCGTCGATGGCTTTGCTTGCGTCGTATACACTGGTGCTGGACTCATCGTCAGAAGCACTGACAAAAGCATATAGCTCATTATCGCAGTCAGATTGTTTGGGCTCCTCCTCCGCGACTAACGGCGGTGATGTTGGCAACACAGTGCTCCCACCTCCTCCTCCGCAGCCAAGCAAGACGCCCACCGCACAGAAACAAAACCAACGTACCCCTCGCGCAAAATAGGTAGCTGCACACATAACAATAACCCTCAGTTTTTCTACTAAATTGAATCAGGTTGGCATTAGCATTTGCCAGACCCCAGACAAGCCCAGGTATGCCGTAAATATTGAAAAAAGTAATATGGCGATAAGAATAAGATTCTGCAGAGTATTCAGGCGATACTGTCCCATGAGTGATTTACAATTAGACAGATACAATATGCAAACAACGGTTAACGGCAGGATCACGGCGTTTAGCGCCTGATATACGATCATGACAAGGACGGGTCTGGCATTAAAGATGGGGACGACTAAGCCCAAAAGTGACACGCCAAAAACCAACAACCTGAATTTCATCAACGTCATATCGCGAGGTATACCTGAGTAATCGCAAATGAGCCAAGGCAACATAAGGATATTCGGGAATTGTGACGATACACCGGCAGCAACCAGGCCTGTAGCAAATAGCGACACGGCAAACTGCCCCGCTAACGGCTCTAATAACTCGATCATTTGTGCTACATTTATCAAAGGTGTGCCTGCTATGTGCAGAGTGCCAGCTGACGCCGCCATAATAGATGCGCTGATAACAAACATGAGTACTACTGAGAACGCAGCGTCATTGCGCTGGTTAGCGTAATGAGCAAGTGTCCAGCCTGCCTCCTTAACCAAAGTGGTGCGTATAATAAATAGGCCAGAAAATACTGTCGTGCCAATCAGCGACGCAGTGACTAGAAACGGCGATTCAGCACTGTATGCAGATATTGAGGGCAATCTTGGAATAAGCCCTGACACTATTGACTCAGGTGTAGGCAAGAGCAAAAAAGCATTCAATAGAAAACATGCCGACATGATGGCCACTACTATCGCCAGAAATCGCTCAAAAAAACGGGTATTACCGCGCCAGAAAATGACATACACGAGAGTGATAAAAAACAGAGCAAACCAAACAGGGTGAATGCCTTTATCGGTCCACACCAGAGACCAGCGGTAACAAATATCGGCCACAATGCCCATTACCCCCATAACACTCCCGCATACACCTACCCCTAAAGCAAAAATAAAAAATAGACTGACCCAGGGATGAATATGTTGTTTAAATGCCTGTAATGCCGTTTGGCCGGTGACGAGGGTAAAACGGCCGTACAGGTTAATCATAAAGAAAGTACAACAGCACGATAATAACAATGCCCACAGCAATGACATACCATAGTCGGCACCGGCTTTGGCCATAGTCGTAACGCTGCCAGTGCCAATATTAAAGCCTAGAAGAAATATTCCCGGCAGTACCATGGAAAGTAGTTGTCGGGCGCGTTTGCTTGAACTAAAAGGACGGCTGGCCATAAGGTCTCCGGGTGATGCTGTTAATAACGTCTACAGTCCGCCTGGATAACATTCCAGTACCGTCATGTTTTGATCACTGTGGTAGCTAAATGCCTCTACGCCGGCCGGGCAAAAAAAACGATCCCATTGATTCAGCATTAATGACTGGTTTTCCGTTTTAATCATCCCGCAGCCTTCTGCGACAATACCGTAAAAGCAAGAAGTCTCACGGCGAGAGAAGATGCCTTTTGTTGTCGCGCGCCTTACACGAAAACATGGCGTGTGATGGGAATCTATTAGACTTTCCAGCCTATTTCCGCCGTTTTCATCTAGTATTAATTCAGGCGAACAACGAAATGTCGAATCAATGCTTTCGCCTGTTACAGGTGAAAAGTCAAACACGTCAAGCGCGGTTTCAATATCGCGATTCATAAAACGTGCGGCTTCCGGAATAACGTATCCGCATCGCTCGAACTCAAATCGCACGGCTAGATCTGACGGCTCCATTATTTCCAGCATCAAAATCCCTTCTCCTAAAGCATGGGGCCTTCCCCCTGGAATAAGAAAGACGTCCCCGGGTTTTACCGGGATTTTGTCAAAGCAACCTTCTATCTCGTCGATATTCTGTTGTTCAATCCAGCTCTTTAACTGTTTGCGGGAAGGAGGGCGTTGGAACCCCGCGTAAATATAAGGTTGTTGTATGTCATCTCTTATGGCTAATATGACATAAGCTTCTGTTTTACCGCGAGAAGAGCCTAATCGCTGCTTAGCAAATTCTCGGCTGGGGTGAACCTGAAAATGCAAACGAGTCGCACTGTCCAGATACTTAACCAGTGGCACATCCTCTACTTCACAATCCTGGCCAAGATAAAAATCAGGTTCACTCAAAACCAGTGATTTAAACGGCGTTAACTCGCCGCTTTCACTTGTAATCATACTCAGACCTTCCGATAGGGCTTCTCTGCCCGCATTTGTCGCCTGAACCATCGAGCCGATCCAATCTTCAGGAAAACTGCTGTCTGCTGGACATGCCTTTTTCTGCATTTCGTCCAACAACTTACCTCCCTGGTATGTGCGCCAGACTCGGTTTGCTGCAAATTTAATAATGCCAGACATGGTCATTCCTTATCGCTTAACATTCACAACAAATTAACCAAATGACAATTATTGGTCAACCAATATTTCAATCAGATTCACAGTAAACAATAGAAAAAAGAAACAACCAGCTAACTAGTGGCGGCATGAACGCGCTGCACATCGTCACGTAAAAACTCAAATCAACAATTACGGACAAAATACTAAGCAACTGATATCTATAACCATTTTGACCTACACGTAAGAGAAACAACATCACCACTATCACCACAAACTATATTGGTAATAAACAAACAAAAACAAATTAAGCCAAATTATATTACCAAAAGGTTGACCTATTGACATTTACCTGTAAATATAACGTAAACGCTTTGTGAAACTTTTACTGGCCATGCAAAGCAAATTGGTAATACGCTATGAAACTGAAAGACACAGGAAAACACTATGGGGCACAAACTATCTAAAATTTCCCTGGCGGTACTCTCAGCCACTGCACTGCAGGTCTCATCGGCTGCGCTCGCTCAGGAATCGGCAACCGAATCTTCACCAGATGCAGATCTGGTCGAAGTCATTCAGGTCTCGGGAATTCGACAATCACTTACTAATGCGCTAGCAGAAAAGCGCTCATCAGATAACCTGATTGAAGTTATTCAAGCAGTGGATATCGGAAAATTACCTGATCAGAACCTGGCTGAAGTATTAGAAAACGTCACGGGTATTCAGATTACTCGTACTGCGGGGATTGGTACAGGTGTTCAAATCCGTGGTACTAATGCGAACCGCACCGAAATCAATGGGGTATCGACAGTGGGCTCTGGCTCAGGTCGTGGCGGTATTGATTTTGAAGACGTTAACGCATCTATTATTTCCGCGGTAGAAGTGACCAAATCACCAGAGGCAAAAACCATTGAAGGTTCCGTGGGTGGCACAGTGAACCTGAGAACAATTCGACCTCTGGAGCTCACTGAAACGCTTGGCAATATTCGCGTTCAGGGTGAGGATAGCAGTCTAACCACTGACGGTATGCAACCACGGATATCGGGTGCATTTGGTAAGAACTGGGAAACCAGCTCAGGTAAATTTGGTTTCGTGTTAAGTGGTAGCTATACCGAACAGGAAGCAACGTCATTTCGTCCTCGTGTCGACCGCGATGGTGGCCTGGTAGAAAATGTTAATGCAACGGTAGTTCGCGGCGGCAATGAACAGGATCCATCTGCACGCCCTGCAGCTCAAAGCTTTGATTTTGTTGGTATTCAATTCCTGAACCAGGAACTTGAAAACTACGAATATGAAACCAAAAATCTGGCTGCATCATTTGAATGGGCTCCCAATGACAACACCAAATTTTTCTTCGATGCAGTCATCAATGATCAGGAACGTCGTCAGGATAGCTCAAGGGTTCAGGGCTCGGGTGTTAGCAGTGTATTGGACTACAATGTGCCCAGTGAATTCGAAACCGTAAACTTTGGTACACTTGATGGCGTTGTCCTCGGCAGCATTCCAGTCGCCGTTCGTGGCGTCATCGAGCCTAACCTGGATGTCGATGATGACGATCCAAATTTACGTTTTTCCAGCGATACCGGTGCCCGTGTCACCAAAAGCGAGATTTTCCGTATTGGTGGTGAATGGCAAGGCGATCACTTATTCGCAAGTGTCGAATTATCAAGCTCAACGTCTGACACGGTAAATCCGAATTTAAGCACTACGCTTAATTTCATTAACCCGAATGCGCCATTAGACGGCACCAGTAACGATAACAGCGTTCCTTTTATTTATGACCTTACCGGCGGTGCTCTTACATTTGGGATAAACTTCGACTCACCATACGCACCTACCGTAGATGATCTGCTAAACCCCAATAACGTTGTTTTGGATGCAGTTACTGTAGGACGTGATACCACTGAAAATTCAGAAGATGCATTTCGCGCAGACTTTACGTATTTCTTCGATAATGACTATCTGATGTCAGTAGACTTTGGTTACCGATTCAACAAATCAGCAAGTACTTTCGATGACGTTGGTTCAAGTATTGGTTTAAGCCGCATGTCTGACAGTCCTAATGGTTCTCTGTTTGCAGACTTACTTGTGCCTGGCCCGAGTAATTTCGGTTCCGCTGATGGAAGAGAGCTGGCGTTTCGAAACTTTCTGCTTATTGATCCCAATCTGTCGTTCAATGATCCGGAGCGCGTACTGAGCAGCTTACAGGATGCACTTGCCTCTCAACCCGGAGCCCGCACCCTGTCAGATCCATCTTCCAGTACTACGGCTTTCTTTGACATCGAAGAAAAAACACATGCTCTGTATGCTCAGGCAAATTTCGAATACGGTATTTTCCGTGGTAACTTCGGTGCGCGATATGTGCAAACCGATATCGACTCTTTGGGCAACACTGTTGCAGAAGGTAGTGACGTGGTAACACAAGTCACGACCAGCGGTGACTACAGTTTCTTTTTACCAAGACTGAACATTGTGGCAAATCCTGCTGATGACGTATTGGTACGTTTAGGCTGGGGCAAAGATATTCGCCGCCCGAACTTTGACGCACTCTCTACCTCGGTAGAGTTCGGTACCGGCCCGAACAATGCTGTTCAAATCGGTAACCCAGACTTAGAACCTGAAGAGGTTGTCTCCTTTGATATCGCCGCGGAATGGTACTTTGCACCTGCGGCCGTTGTTAGCATGGGTTACTTCCACAAAAAACGGACCAACCTGTTTGTTACTCAGTTAGAAGATGTAGAAGTGGATGAAAATGGCTACCGGGATATCACAGCCCCCTGTGAGGGCGGCGGTATTTTCAACCCACTGCCAGACCGTAATGTACTATCAGACGTAGACGGTAATGGTTTGTGTGTCCCCATTGAGACCACTATCAATGATTCAGGCAGCACTACTCAGCAAGGTTTGGAATTTGCTGTACAGTACGATCTGTCTGAATTTGAAAGCGAGCTCGGTTGGGCGTCAGGATTTGGTATTCTGGCCAATTATACCATTCAGGATTTTGATGGCGGTGACGCAACCGATTCGTCAGCGACTCGTGGTACCGACATTTTCAATGCGATTAATGGTATATACGACGATAGTCAGTTTGTGACTGTCGAGGCAGTCCAGGGATTACTCGATTTCTCAGAGAACGCTTACAACGTTACTGTTTTCTATGAGAAGTTCGGACTTTCTGCGCGGGTAAGATATACCTGGCGTGAAGCGTTCCGTACAGACGATACCGCCGGCGGGGCAACACGCAACAGTACGCTGGGCTTCCCGGTTGTCACCCATGACCGTGGCCAGTTGAACGCCAGTGTAAACTACGATGTAAATGAAAAGCTCAATGTGGGTGTTGAGGCCATTAACCTGACCAAGTCTGACGTCACCCAGTCTTGTGTTAACGAGGGCGCGCTGTTGTGCTTCCAAGGGTTAACTGACCGACGTCTTACAGTAGGCGCCAGCTACCGTTTTTAACTCCCTTCCAATTGAGTTAACGTAAAAAAGTAAGTCTTCGGACTTACTTTTTTTGCCATCCAGAATGTGCAAACAAAAAAGCCAGCAACAAATGCTGGCTTTTCAACGTTGAATCAACTCACGGATTACTGCGTGAGATGAGAAATAGAATACAAGCCTCTGGTTTCATCAGTTTTGCGTTTAATCTCTTCCAGCGCACGTGCCTCACTGGCAGCAAACAACGCATTAATCAAACGGTTGAAGTGACTATGCATGGCTTTTCTGGCTGTCGATGAATCCTTTTTTGCTATCGCTTCATAGATAGCGGTGTGTTCCTGTAACCTGTCGTTTATACTCTGCGAACAAACATCCTGGTAAGCAGCAATGATTTCCGGGTCGGTTCTGCGAATATCCCACAAGTTATTAATCGACATTTCAATGGCATTGTTACGCGTCGCTTTGGCAATGATCTCATGAAAATGTAAATCAGCCTCTTCAGCCAACTTTGGGTTTTTCATATCGATGAGAGTCTGCTTTAGCGCCTCGAGTTCATCTGGCTGAATCGTAGCAGCAGCAAGCGCGGCCGCTTCACCTTCTACCAGGGCTCTGGCTTGAGTCAATTCAAAAGCGCTAATCGGTTTGGACTGTTTTTCTTCCCGTGTAGATTGCGTGACATATACCCCTGAACTGGTCTTAACTTCTACCCGCTCGCGAACTTCTAACGCAATAATGGCTTCGCGAATAGTAGGTCTACTGACGTCGTACATCTCTGCCAATTCTCGCTCCGGGGGAAGCCGGCTGCCGGGCGGATAGACACCTTGGTCAATCAAATCTTCTAGTTTTTCTACAACTGTCCAAAAGCGACGACGCTTTTTCATGGTACCGATCCCCTAAAACTCTGTACTTATTATAAGAAGTGCTCTGTGCGATTGTAGCCTGAATTATTTATCTCATGCAAAGCACAGACTAAATTGTTAAACACTCGTTAATCAGTTGATAAAACAAATTCAAACCAATAAAATACTATTGGTCAACCATTTTAATCAAAACCAATACGTTACTAACGAATACACACCCATTTATGAGTACATAGTGGTTTTGTAACACTTAACATGACCCATATATATCGTGACACACCGTAATTGTATGACATTTTTATAGCAGATTACAAAATGGTATGACCAACAAATGTGACTAAAAGAGAAATCGCGATGAAAACACGGCGTTTATTTTGGAATATAGTGAATAATGTCGAAGCATTAATCGACAGTGGGGTCTACTCTGCCGGTAGTCGGCTTCCCCCGGAGCGAGAATTGGCAGAGATGTACGACGTCAGTAGACCTACTATTCGCGAAGCCATTATTGCGTTAGAAGTTCGCGAGCGGGTAGAAGTTAAGACCGGTTCAGGCGTCTATGTAACGGCTCAACATACCACTGCTTTAGCGGAAAGAATCATTAGTGCTTTTGAATTGACTCAAGCCAGAGCCCTGGTAGAAGGTGAAGCGGCCGCGCTCGCTGCACACTCAATCACTGATGCTGAACTGCAGGCTATTCAGCAAACTCTGTCTGATATGAAAACGGCAGACAATGCCGATCAGGCTGATCAACGATTCCATGCCATTATTGCTGAGGCCACCAGAAACACGGCTGTCGTAAATTGCGTGGAGAACCTTTGGCACATTCGACGGACGTCACCACGGATAATAGATGCTTACAGTGATGTTTGCTCGCAAAGCTGCGAACAGCGCCTTCAGGAACACACCAAAATTTACAATGCCATATCTAACCGCGATGCATGTGCTGCACGCCGCGCCATGCATGACCATTTCAACAGATTAATCAATGCGTTATTCGATGCCAGCGAGGCGAAGGCACTTGAGGAAATTAAGCGTAAGACAGATAAAACGCGGGATTTATATTCACTATCTCACTTACGGCAATAGATACGAAAAAAGGGCGTAACGCCCTTTACTTTCATACTTAGGGTACTCTAATGAGTTTATTTTTCAGCCCTTTAATTATTACCAATTTGTTGACCAAAATCAACTACCCCATCACTTTAATTACGTTTGTATAAGCGTTGTACATACTGCTGATTTTAATACTTGTTCTGGTTTTATCGTTTTTCCCTGATTCCAATTCCCCTTTTACGCAAGATAAACTACATTTATTGCTGAATAACAATCTAACCATTGGCACAGGGATGCGTTGCCTCAGGAAGTTTTAGTGGGAGCCCCTATGTCTATTCAGCGTAAGTTTTTAGCTGCTATTTCCATCGTGATTGCCGTATTTGCTCTTGTCATTGCGGGCATTACGGTGTTTACCACAGCGTCATCTGTCGACGAACAGGTTGCAAAACAGAAACAGCAGGTTGCCGATCGTTTACTCAACATTCTTACTGTTACTGATAGCCTTATACAGGAACGGGTTAAGAGCAGTATGACCTTGTTGAAGCAACGCGGCCTTGACATTGGCATGCCATCACAGGGCGACAATGTGATGGTAAAAACGACCTCAGCCAGACAGTTATACCTTGGTAATCAGCCCCAGGCCAATGACTTTACGCTGGTTGACAACCTGACCGCCGTCATGGGCGGTACTGCAACACTTTTCAGTAAAACGGGTGAAGATTACATACGGGTTAGCACCAACGTTATCAAAGACGGACAGCGCGCAATAGGCACTAAGTTAGCACCACAAGGCAAAGCGATGGCAAACATCGTTAAGGGCACAGCCTACTATGGTGCCGTCGATATCCTCGGCAGCCCTTATCTGACCGGCTATGAACCAATGAAAAACGCCGCAGGACAAGTCATCGGCATCTGGTATGTGGGTTATTCTGCTGATCTGAAGGTCCTCGAACAAGCCATTAGCCAAAGCCGCCTGCTGGAAGAAGGCTTTGTAGCTTTGCGCGACGGCAAAGGTAATATTCGCATGCACTCCAGCCATATTAACGATGCCGACGTTGAGCGAGCGCTGCAAGACAAGGATGCATGGTCTTCTGTAGTTGTCCCCTTTGAAAAATGGGGCTATGACCTGGTTCTGGTTGCTTCGGAGAGTGAGAAATCCGGCATGGTCAGCGCAGCGGTATTCACTGTCCTGATTAAGATAATCCTCGCCAGTGCCGCTGTGTTAGCCACTATATTTGTGCTGATTAACCATATCGTTGGCAAGCCTTTGGATGAATTCATCACCGTCGTTAACGATCTTGCATCTGGTGAGGGTAACCTCACGTTTCGTTTTAATGCTGCCAGAAGTGATGAATTTGGCCAGATGTCACGGGGGTTCAATAAGCTACTTGAACAATTGCAGCACACATTGCAATCCGTCTCATCCGCTACAGATGCAATGCTGAGCCAGTCTCAACAACTTAACGACACGGCACAGCGTTCCAGTAACAGCGTATCGGCCTTGTCGAACGAATCGAAGGCCATCGACAGTGCCATTACTCAGCTTCAGCAAAACGCCGCGGCGGTGTGTGAAAATATAGAACGCGCGTCAGAAGCAGCGTCGGCCGCAGATGCTGATACGCGCACCAGTGTCAGTGTATTGTCTGCAACCATCAAAGACATCGAGGCGCAGGCTCAGGATGTTGATGCGTCCGTCCAGGTAATAAATGAGCTGGCTAAAGCCAGCGAAGAAAT
>NZ_CFIDRX010000013.1:0-3294 GCF_984433645.1 Marisediminitalea sp. | reverse complement strand
TTTGACGATAAATCAAAATGTATTTTTCGTTGGTCTTCCATGACATATTTTTCAAACATCTCTGCCGTCGACAGGTTGAAGGTGTCATCGAATGTTTTACGTTGGTCGATATAGCTGGAAAACTGACCGAACAAATCTACCAGCGCCTGATGCTCGAACTTCACGTGTTCCGCACGCTGACGAATAATGTCCTGGAACTGAATTTTGCCTATGGCGCCACTGACTTTTGCCGCCACCGTTTTCGCACTGCCGGTAAAACATGCCAGCATTTGCGGACAAAACGCTTCCAGTTTACGGTAGTGCTCTGTGACATTTGCCAACGACTCAGAGAACGAGGTTAACATTTCGCACGTTTCAGTACTGTTAGAGGTGTTTATTAGCTTTTCGCCATGTACTTTAGCTGTCGACAACGCTGACTTGATGCCCGTTTCGATTCTCTCGGCGGCTTCAGAAGACTGGCTAGACAGGGTTCGAACCTGCTCCGCTACTACGGCAAACCCCCGCCCGTACTCCCCGGCTCTGGCTGCTTCGATAGCCGCATTCAGGGCCAGCAAGTTAGTCTGAAATGCAATGTTTTTCACCAGTTCGGTAAGCTCTTTGAGTTTATCGATTTCCTGCAGAACTTCCTGAATAGCTTTGTTGTGAGCCTCATCTTGCTCGCGCTGTGAGCTGATCAATTGAGTTATTTCTTCCAGGCGCTCGTTCACTGCCTGAATCTCGCGACTGCTGGCTTGTTGAATTTCTGCTGAATCTTTCTCTGAAGTCTGGATACTATCCATTCCATCCTGAATAGCGCCTTCAATTTCATACAAGGCCCGCATCAATTCCATCGATGCATCTTCGGTAATATTGGATATGCCATCGATTTGACCATTCAGGATAGCAGCGTAATCTTCCACCTGAGTATGGGTTTTATGCAGCTGCTCAGACGTCATGTCTAAATAGGCTGAGGCCGCTGCTACCTCGTCTTTAATGGCTTGTTTTTGCTTTTGCGAGACCAGTCCACTCCAGACCAACCAGGTTCCGCTGGTCAAAAGGCTTGCTGTCAGAGCGACCCACTCTGGTGCCAACACTACCCATTGGGAAACCAGCGAGGTAAGGCCCCACCCTACCGCTACCGCGCCGGTGCCGACCAGCGCACACTGATAGGCACTAACGGTAGACTTTACC
Organism: Marisediminitalea sp.; assembly: GCF_984433645.1. Lineage (NCBI taxonomy): Bacteria > Pseudomonadati > Pseudomonadota > Gammaproteobacteria > Alteromonadales > Alteromonadaceae > Marisediminitalea > Marisediminitalea sp. The sequence continues at coordinate 2,124 of NZ_CFIDRX010000013.1, read as the reverse complement.
TTGCTCCACAATGGTTGCAGGCGCGTCATGTACTGGTGATACTTTTGTGTTAAATCTTGCATAACTGCCCCCTTAAGCGGCTGGTACAAGTTGCTTCACTATGCCTAGCAGTTGTTCTGGCTCTACTGGCTTAACCAGCCAGCCGGTGGCACCTGCTTGCTTTGCTTCATCGCGTCGGGTTTGCTGAGACTCTGTGGTTAACATCAGAATCGGCGTAAATCGGAACTTGCCGTTCTGTTTTATATTTTTAATCAGTTCTATGCCGTTCATTCCCGGCATGTTTAAGTCTGTGATGATCAACTTGGGAGAGGCACTTGCCAATGTATCCAGTGCAGACGGACCATCCGGCGATTTGATAACATCGTATCCGGCCCGTTTTAGTAACATCTCCATACTCATCAGCATGGTGGCTGAGTCGTCAATTAAGTGAATAGTGGCCATAACTTTTCCTCATACGTATTGCATAAAATCTGAACATAACTGCTGGTAGTCTCTGGCACCGTTCGAATCGGGCGCATATAACTGCACAGGTTGCTGGCTGGCAAATGCTTCCGCCAAAGTTATGTTTCTTCGGATAAAAGGCAGAATGCGACGCTGTCCGAATCGCGCCTCCCAGTGTTGTAGAATTTGTCGATGCAGTTTCAATTGCTTGTCGACCATGACAGGTAACAACAAGATTTGCTGTGCTTTCAACTGGCGTTTTCGCACCGCTTGCATGCAGGTGTTAACCAATTTAATCACCCCGCTGGATGCCAGAGGCGTCGGTTCGGCTGGCACCACGATGGTATCGGCTACGCTCATCGCCCCAAGCAGCACGGTGCCAAGCGTCGGCGGCGTATCGATGACAATATAGTCGTAGTCTTGTTGCACAGACGCATGGTCGACAAGCGCGCCTAACCAGGTTAAGTCGTCTGGTGCGATAAACTTTTCCTGATTGGGTTGGCAAATGTGTAAATACTCACTTATTTTGGCCAGTCCTTTAAAAAATGACTGGTTCTGTAACCAGCTAGGGCTCGTAAGTTCAGCGCCCTTACACATGGCTTTGAACCCTTCCTCTACTTGTCCCTGGTTGTCGCAATCAATGACCAGTACACGTTTGTTACAACGAGAAATTTCGTGGGCCAGGTTAACCACAGTGGTGGTTTTTGCTGTGCCGCCCTTGCGGTTTGCCACCACTGTTACGCGCGCCAAAATCATGCCTCCGCCCCGTTTGTCATTGCCTGTCTCAGCCATTGCCAGTTTCCGGCTTCCGGCCACACGCTGAACGCGGGTCGATGATAAATAAGTACCTGAAGAACTGCGGTATGAGCACTCACCAACTTTTTGGCATTAACCTGACCTTTGGGATGCGACTCCAGCCATTGCTCAAGCTCTTCGGCAGCATCAATTTCACAGTGGCCGTCCAGTACAATCACCTTCTGTTTAGCAACTATCGGCATGACAACAACTCCTGCAGGTTAATAATGAGTAATACCCGGCCATCACCCAACAAGGCGGTACCAGAGAAGTGATTAAATCCGGCCATGACCCCCTCAAGTGGCTTCTGAATCACATCAATGCCCTCGTGGAACTTGTCGATAATTAAACCGAAATCGCCCTGACCGTTATTTACCACCAGCACACACACTTCATCGGACTCGTTGTCGCTGACAGGCAATTGCAGCAGGGTACGTAAACAATGCAGTGGAATAATTTTTTCACGCAGCATCAACACAGGGTTGTTGCGGATCAGTTCAATATCGCGCTGCGACACCTTCACGGTTTCCACAACAGAATCCAGCCCAATGCCAAACATTTGATGGTTCACTTCGAACATCATGATGCGATTTACCGACATGGTTTGCGGCAGAATCAGTTTGAACTGGGTGCCTTCACCGACTTTACTTTGCATTTCAATGGTGCCACCCGCCTGCGCTACCATGGTGCGTACCGCATCCATTCCGACCCCACGACCCGACAAGTCGGACACCTGTTCGCTGGTCGAAAAGCCAGCAGCAAAAATCAGCTGCAGCGACTCTTCTTCGGTCAGCGTATCAAGCTGATGCTCCTGGATGATCCCTTTTTGATAAGCCAGCATTTTTATCTTTTCAGCATCGATGCCTTTACCATCATCACGGATTTCGA